>NZ_MKVG01000006.1:85096-161951 GCF_001899155.1 Flavobacterium sp. 38-13 | reverse complement strand
GGAACCTATTTGGTAAAGGTAACCTCTGTCGATAATGCACACACACTGAAAATCGTAAAACAGTAAACCCAGTTCAAAAGCGGTGCAGGACAAGGATGATAAGGCCGATCCGGCAGATGTGGCCAAGATGTATGCTTAGTGCGTTAACTTTTGTAGCAAATTAGGTAGCAACTCCAAAATTCATTTTCTTGATACTGGCCACATATCAAGCTCTAAAGTAGCCACCTAATTTCGCTTAAAAGTGACCATTTGGCAGATTTTAAAGGATTTTAATCATTAAAATTATTGTTCGCGAGGGGGGCTGGGTATTTTGAATGCCTTATAGCTTCTTAAACTTGCCTAAAATCAAAAGATTGTTGCCTGCTCTATACCAATTAATAGGCGGTAAGCCTTTCGTTCTCTACTTGATCGATATATTTCGGACAAGTGCCTTAACTTTTGGTGGCAAAAAGTTATCAACTCCAATCAACAAGTGTTTCTTTATAAAGAACATATCTGATTTTAGGTAGGTGCAATGTATCTTTTTGATTTGCATTAGGTAGTTGGGGGCAGCGTAAGTATATACGGTATATGGGCAAAGCCTTTGGGCTACATATTTAGAAACTAAAGTAACAACCAATAAAGGCCAGAATAAAACATAACTGCCTACTAATCCGCAAACTAAAAACAGGGCAGTGAAAGGCGCACTTATACTGGCGCTAAGCATTGCGGCCATTCCTATAACCATAAAATTTAATGGAATTACCCCGGCATCAAAAAAACGATTGGACACGAAAGCCAGTAAAAGACCAAGAAGTGCCCCAATAAATATACTTGGAGCAAAAACTCCGCCATCGCCACCAGACGAAAGCGTAACGGAAGTAATAATTGGCTTTAAAACAATACAGGCTGCCAGGGTTAAAAGTACCGAAATAGTAGGTGTGGAACTTGAGTTGGCTATGTTTTCTTTTATAGCATGATAGCCATCACCAAACAATTGTGGGAAAAGAAACAATCCGACTCCGACTAGCAATGCTCCAAATACGACCCTGTAATAAGGAGTCTTTATTTTCGAAAACCAGGCCTTGAATTGCAATACACATTTGGTGAGATAAACGGAATTTATACCTGCAATAATACCTAATATAATAAAATAAGGAATGGCATGATAGTTCCATGTTGAAATGCCAACGTCAAAGAGCGGCTTTTCATCCATAAAAAACAAAAATAACCATGTCACGCTTATCGCAATAACGGTTGTGAACAGAAATGATCTGGATAATTTTTTAGAAATGACTTCATAAGCAAACAAAAGACCGGCTATTGGACTTGCAAATAAAGCGGCAACACCTGCAGAAACTCCTGCACAGATTAATTCTGTTTTGTATTTTTTCAAGAAGCTTTCTTTAGAATGTGCAATGGAACCAACAGCTGCAGAAGCCACAACGGTAGAAACTTCAATTCCTGTAGAACCGCCAAAAGCTACGGTAATCAGTCCGTTGATGAAATGGGAAGGGATTTTATAGGCAGGAAGGCTTTTACCCGGTTTGGTACTTTCAAATACTTCTTTGATTCCTTTGTTTTCCTTGTTCTTAAAAAGATAAAGCCGTAAAAAATAAATTACAGAAAGGCCAAAAAACGGAAGTACCAAAAGCAGGGAATTATACTTTTCGGCTTTGCCGTAAAAAACGCCTTCATAATGTTCTGTTACATGTTTTAGTGAAATGGCCAGAAATGAGGCCAAAAAACCGACCAGTACTGCTGCAAGAGCAAGCTTAAGCCATTTTAGTCCAAGCAGTTTTTTACGAGTTTGCATCTTAACTTCAGGATTTATGCAAAGATAGTTCATCAGTTGGTTTTCTACTTTTAATTTAACTTTTCTTAATGAAAGTAAAATTTTTAGACGATCAATTGATTGCTATTGTAGACAGCTATAATGAGTTGGTAGAACTAATGAGAAAGAGATAGTTTAGGTTCCTGTGGCTGGTAAATACCTGTTAGTTAAGGATTTCCATAGGGAAATGACCTGATTTTGATAGAGGATATTTATTGCTCTTGCAGTCGCACCGTACTTGTCAGGAAGATCTAGCCGAAACTTTCTAAGAAGATATTCCTGAATGAGCTGCCATCTTAAACCCAAAGATTCCGCGTTGGCCAGTTTTTCATTCAGATCTCTAGTAGCCTGGTCCATATCGGATATGTCAAACTGCTTGTTCGCAGAAAGATGTGCATCATCATTGTGGAATAGGCAGGATATGCCGGGCTTCATCTTGACCAGTATGACTTCGATTCCAGACTGCACATTGAACGACGCTGGCAGGTTTCCCGCACCAAATGCGTAAACGGAATTGGAATCGAATATGTAACTTTCTGTTCCGAAGGACATACCGAGAGACTGCTTCTTTTCTATCACGAAGAACAGTGTCTAAAGAATTCTCGGAACCATCTTAAATTCGCAAAAGTCCCCATGTCCTGTTAGCAGTAGCAGGCGCTCGCAATATACCTGCCCAGGGCAGGAGGTATGGGAAGCAGCAGGAGGTACATGCTCACTGTGATTTTTTGAAAGATGCCGATTAGTGCGCTATCTCTCTGATGTATAAGGTGTTGTAATGGTATAAAAAAGATATCCATAATCATAATCAATTATAAACTATATCTAGAATCCTATAAGACCGGAAAAATGAAATTGCGCTAACTTTAAATAAAAAAGTGCCGTCAGATAATAATTTCAGTAGCCGGTTGCAATTCTTCCTTTCTCTGGAATCATCTTCCCGAAGACGGGAGATGGCCGAGCTGATAATCGGTTCGCTTTACGAGATGGAAACTGGAATAGAAGACACCCGCCTCAGGGCAATGGCATTAGAGATTCTTGCCGATGACATAAGGCAGTATAGCTGCGTACAGTCAGATAAGGAGAAGGAAATGCTAAGATTTGAGATTATCCTGATCGCAGACATGATTGCCTAAAAATGTCTGCCGGGCAACATTAAGTTCGAGGGTTCAGAAGAAAAGCACGGTATTCCTGACCAATTAGCTTTAAATTTTTTATAACTTTGCAGTTCATGAAAAAGCAACTATTCACATATTACGGTTTAGCGATCGGAATGATTGCCTAATTCCGGGTGTCTTGTCCTGAAATCATTGGTTTGGTAGTATCATTATTACCAGATATGACTTCTATTGAACAAACGACCCGGATGATAAGGATTTGAGCAATTTTATTTCATCAATTTTAAACTATCAAGAAGTGAATAATCTATCATTATATGGTTGGGACGGGGACCTGTTCCAGCTTAAACAAGCGTCATCATACAAGCATCTTTCCCATGGCCGCGTCACAGCTGTCAACAGGACAAATTATGAAGTTGTAGCCGAGGGTGGCCGGCTTTTCTGCGAACTGGCGGGCAATGTCCTTTATGGAAAACCGTCATTTGAACTTCCGTGTACAGGCGACTGGATAATCTTCCAGCCTTTTGACGATAACAGGGGAATAATCGTTGATATTTTACCCCGCAAGCATACACTATATAGGAGAAGGAGCGGTACGATATCAGACAGGCAGGCCATTGCCTCGCATGTGGACAAGGCATTTATAGTGCAAAGCCTTGATTCAAATTTCAACATCCGCCGTACAGAGCGCTTTATTGTCCAGGTGATGGAGGAAGATATACGGCCTGTTTTAGTCCTTACCAAATCGGATTTGGAATTCAGCCGCAATCGGGTAGAGGAGTCCCTTAGACATCTCGGTGCAGAGATCCCGGTATTTTATGCGAGCATTCTGTATCCTGAGACGATATCAGCTCTGCAGGAATATATCATGCCGGGCGAATCGGTCGTTTTGGTAGGCTCCTCCGGGGTAGGGAAAAGTTCCCTGATTAATGCCCTGTGCGGGAAGAACGTGGTTCCGACATCTGAAGTAAGCAGGTCCTCAGGCAAGGGGAGGCATACCTCCACGCGAAGGGAGATGGTGCTAATGGAGGGTGGCAGAATTTTAATCGATACCCCAGGTGTCAGGGAATTTGGCCTGGCTTCAGACAGTGCCGAGACACTGGCCAATGTTTTTGATGTTTCTGATTTTGCAGCTTCGTGCCGTTTTCCGGATTGTCTTCACGTTAACGAGCCCGGCTGCTCAGTCCTTGAAGCAGTAGATAGTGGTCTTTTAGAATTGGAAGCGTACAAAAATTACCTTAAATTGAGAAAGGAGTCCTGGTATTTTTCTACTTCGGAACATGAAAAGCGCAAACGGGCAAGGTCATTTGGTAAAATTACGGAGGAAGCCAAGAGGATGAAGAAGCGTTGACCATTCAATACAGGTGCTCCGCCCGATGGCGGCGCCTGTATTGTCAGTTTTTCTTTTTGGTCGCTTGATCGGATATTTTTTGCAGGCTAGTTTTTTTCCTTCTTAAACAGCTTTTCCATTTGTGGAGATTGCGTCCACATAGTTGAGCTTTTCGGCAACATGAGATCCGCTCTAGTGATGCTGGCTGTAGCAGCAGATATTGTATACTCAGGTGTAAATTTTAAGCCATTACATCGCGGCTCCCCCGGTACATAAGCTGGCTAGAATTAGGACTTATGGAAAAGCTAAAGATCTATCTAGCGGATGACGACGAGGATGACAGGCAGATATTCCGCGAAGCGTTCAACGATATAAATTCAGGTAATCTCTTGAGGACTTCCAGTAGCGGGCTTGAGGTAATAGACTACCTTAGCGCAAATGATAAAATTCCCGATATAATCTTTGGACATAAATATGGCCCTGATGTCTGGTACTGAGACGCTAAGATCATAGAGGCCTTGACGAAAATTGGCTTTGACAATTTTTTCGTATACTACAAAGTCGCCGATAGGAGCGGATTGATCTTATTGGAAGAACGGACTACATTGTCGTAGACAATTGCATTTCTGTCGATAATTGGTCCGTAACCCAAAACGTAGTCTTCGGGTAGTGGTTTGTTACCATTTTCGTCTATATAAAACCAGTTGCCGTCTTTCCTAACGGAAGCATAACCATTATAAAAAGGGAACGCATCATCGTATACTAATGGTGTAATACTCTTTCCTTTCATGTCAATAAAACCATATTTTTGAGAAATACAAAGAATACGGGAAGCGCCATAGCCAGGAACATTGCTGTTACGTTTGGATTTAACCAGCTGCCCGTAACCTTAAAGTAACGGTTAGGAGATTTCACGAAACCCATAGCCTGAAGGAAGCAAAGGATGCATTCAAACAGTGCGAGTACGATGACGGCATAGAGCAGCAAATTGATACGGGCTTTGTTTTGGATAAAAAGAAGGGAAATGGTGATGAAAAGCCCAATGGTTATCATCATGTAGGCATGTTTGAGGCCGAAGTAATCATAGAAAAAACTGCTGGCGAGAATGTGCAATTTTTGCACATTTTAGGATTTTCCACTTTTATTCTTATACCTCCTAAAAAGTGGTGATTCACGGCCTTTGGTGTCTTTGACGTTAGAAAGACCCAAGAAGATGATGGCTACTAGAAAAGGAACCGCCGATTTTCGATCAGAAAATCGGCGATTTTTTTTTGAAAGCTAAACAAATCTCAGCCAATTGGAATGGGCTGAGATTTGAAATCCTTAAGGTTTAGAAAAAAGCCCCTATATCTGGTCATTCCCGTACGGAACAGGCTCCAAAGTAGGGAGCATCCCATCTGTGCTAACGTGCCGTTGATATATAAGTCCTGTTTTTGCAAGGCTTCGGCAAGCGAACAGCTTGGCTCATTTTCCTCTTTCTCCGACAGCTTCAGCAGGTGCTTAAATTCATCTGTGATAAAGGGCAGTGAAGAAAATGTTCTATACTTGTCAGAAGCTGGCTGTTCTATTTCCCCGACGGTGGACAGAAGAACCTGTCCCGAACAAAGGGTGTTCCCGAAATCCATCCAATATAAAGGTTGGTCATCAGTGTACCTAGCGCCCTGCATCCAACGCAACATTTCGTCGATTTCCAAACGTCCCTTCACATTATCTATGCATGAGATAAAAATCTTAGCCCTTGCATTTTCGGGCAAATTACCCGAAACGCTCCTTTCAAATTTTCTTGTCACGGCTTTCCAATTGGAACCCGACCAACGGTTTGCCCTATTGATTAGGGCTACCGCCTTGTTCAGCCCCACTTCACTTTCTGCAAAACGTTGCCTGCCCACATTGGCCTGCGTAACCAAATCATTATCCCATAGCTTTACGTTTAGTCCTGGGTGTCCCAAAGCTATAAGGCTTTCGCTCATTTCAATGAGGGCGGTGAGGACTTTAGAACCTGTCCCGCCTGCACCAATAAGGCTTACCGATATTGGGTTTGTAGCCCCGTGCAAACTGTTGTGCGCATAGTGGATATTTATCTTTTCTGTTTTCATTTTAGCAGGGAATTAAGTTTAACATTGCTTTCCTTCAGCACCTCCATCGGGAAGTTTTTCTCTTTTTGCAGGAGGCTTTTCCATAGGCTTACGCAATTGCCCTTTACTGGATTGTAGCTGGACATCAAGTGGCTGAAATAACTGTTGAAGAAGTAACCCTCCCAAGCCTTTGTAAATTCTTCCAATGATGCGGTGCGGGCAATCTGTACATCCACGTTTCCCAAGCATACGTTGCCACTTTCGTAGACGTTGAAGAAAGGTGCATAGCATAGTTTTGTTTTGGTGGTGGGTCTGCGGTTATTTGGTAGTGCGTACACAGATAGGCTCTGTCTTGTGGCGACCCACAGCATAGGAGGTACGTTTGCAGTGCCGTTTTTTAATCCTAGCTGTTCGGTAAATAGCATATCCCTCCGCATCTTTTTGGTGTACCATATTACTTTCACGTTCACAGCATCAAGAAAAAGTATATTTGGATTAAGAATAGTCTCCGTTCTTAAGGAAGGTTCTTTATCCTGCTTGGTGAGGGTCAACGATTTTGCCAACAGTTCGGCTTCACGTACGGTAAGGGGATGGGCATTTATGGGGTTGCCATTCCTGTCCATGTCATAATGTTCTACGTAGCCCCCTGTACTGCTTCCAGTTGAGGAATAGAATACTAGGGCAGAGGTCGGGTGATATAGGTCTTGAATGTTTTCCATGATTTCATTTTTTAGATTTTTCGTAGGACGATGATAAGGTCATCTATCAGATTGAACAGCCTGTTCTCAAAATCTAGGCTTGAATTTTCGATTGGCTTTCCATCAAACCGCTTGGTCAGCGCGGGTTCTTCCGTGTCCCCATATTCGGCAAATTCACAATTTAGGCTTTCTATCATGCTATCATTGAGCCAACCCTCGCAATTGGCGTAAAAGGAAACAAACCTATCTATGGCAAGTACCTCAGGGGCTTCATCCTCCTCATAGTCGCCATAGGGTTTGGCGTAACGGTAATAGGGCGTATTGGGATATTGTTTGTAAAGGGCGTACGCTTCCCTTGCAACCTTGTGGCATAGCACCTCTATTGTACTTGCGGCTCTGAACCGACCAATCCGCTTTTCAAAATGCTCAAGATTTTTGGGATTGCAGATTTTCTGTTCCATAAAATCTCCTATCCATTCAGCCTGTTCGATTTCCTGCATGTATTCCTCCGTCGTATCGGTCTGCTCGTCATTGGCTACCCATTCGGACATCATTTCGTACTGCCATGACAGGTAACTGCTACCATCACGGTAATACGGAATATCTACAATATGCCGTAGATAACAGCAAACGGAAAACAGAAGGTTGGCAGTCTGTCTGGTCTGCCTGTTCCTCGACATGAGGAAAAGCGGAACTATGGGAATATAGTAAAGGTTTGTACCAATGCCGTAGCGTTCTTCGCACTGTAAAAAATGCCTACTGCCTTCCGTAATAATTTCAAGCCCGCAAAAACAAGGCAGGGTAGCCTTTAACTGCTTTTTTGCATCCCACAACGATAGTGCCATGTTGTAAGGATAGCTGTAGTGTCGGGCTTCCATCGGTTCGATGTGGTAATGCTTTGCCAATTGGGAAAGGGACCTGTAAAAATCCCTTTCCATTTTGGTGCTTTCCTCGGTAGCCTGTGTGCTTTCCGTCCTTTCCAATTTTGGAAGAAATCGGTTTCTCAGAAAACCATCGGAAGCATTGACGGGGGCAACGGCTGTCGCCTGTCCCTTCTGATTTCTGCCGTGTCCTTTGGTCGTTGCATCCATCTGGCGAACTCGCCCAACTGTCGGTGCAGTTTTTTCTGCCTTTCGGATTTGGGAAGGACAGCCCTGCCCAATGTGATATGTTGCGACATAATTCATGGTTTTTAGTATTAGGTTTATCCCTTTGTTCCAATCACGCTCTCAAAGCGGTACAGTATCTTGTCGTCCCTAAATTTGGGTGCTGAGATTTTTGCGGTGGTCAGTATTGGATAACTGTTAGCGTAAAAATCCAGTACGGCTTCCTCGCTCCATCTCGGTTCGGGGTCGGTGAGGGTAATTTCATTTCCGTTGTTGTCGAACACAAAAACCCTTTCTATTTCTGTTGCTAGTAACATGGCTAATCTGATTTTAGTTAATACTCAATTTCTTCATCATCCCCAATTTCCTCCGTAGTTGCAAAGGTTTCCAATTGGGCAATGTTATCATCGGCTTTGCCCTCCTGCCGATTGTCCTGTGGCGGGGCGGGCGGTGCAAAAAGGTCGGGCGCAAATCTTGCGGACAACTGCTCCCTGCGGGTACGGAGCAGGTCAGCCCTTTCGGGATATTCGGAAGGGTCGGGAACCTTCATCCATGCTTCCCTAAATTTTCCCTCCCTTTCGAGTTCCTCCGCTTTCTGCATGCCCTCGGCATATTTTTTCTCCTTTGCGTCGTTTGCCTTCTTCTCCCTGTCGGCACTTTCCCTCGCCATCGCCGATTTCCTTTTTGCCTCGTCCATCTGTTTTTTGAAGGCTTCCATATTGTCCATAAGTTCCGATGCGTCCTTTAGCGGTTGCCTTATCCGCAGGAAGTAGCCCTTATCCATTAATTCTGCCGTTCCCCGCAGGGTAATGGGCGTAATGAACTCCTTAGCCCTGTCGGTACACTTGTCATTCTGAACCATCGTAGCCACTACTAGGGAATTGTTTTCCCCCTTGCTTATAATCAAATGTATTTCTCCGTTGATGTCCATCTGTGAAACTATCCTAAAAAAATTCGTTTCCATTTCGTTCTGTTTTGGTCGCCACCGTAATGGCGATAGGTTATAGATTGGGTTATTAGATTAGGGCGTCCAAAAAGCCGTCGGCAAATATTTCCTCGAACCATTCCTCGGCTATTTTGGCATGCTCTGCCTGTTTCGGTGGGGCTATGGTCGGTCTCCTGCGCTGTGACAGATACATGCTCGTTTCCTTTTTAAGTGCGGATTGGTAGGAGAACGGAACAACAAGAATGTCAGTCCTTTTGCCCTGCCTTTGCTGTCCGAAACCGCTGACGGCAAAGTACATTTCGGTCTCGACGACCTCTTTGCCGTCAAGGTCGGTATAGGCTTGCCTTAGGCTGTAGGTAGTTGCCCGTATGCCCTCGCTGACTTGTGACAGGTACACGTCACTTTGTACCCTCTCCAATATCAGTGTCAAGTGGGGACTGTTTTCAATGCTCAAGCTATCGCCGTTGCCCATGTTTTCCAACAGCCTGCAAAAGATTATCGTTGATATTCTATTTAGATTTTTCATTTTTCCTATTGTTTTTTATTGTTGTGGTTATCTTCCTTGAGCGCTTTGAGCTTGCTGTACAGGTCAGCCCAATAAGCGCACATCCTTTTGTCGAATGCGGTCGGTCTGCCTTCGATTGGTCGGTAGCCCATGAACTCCTCGGCAAGCGCAAGTGCGGAGTCCAAATCTGTTATTACCTTCACGTTCCCCTCAATGTCCCTAACCGTCAATTCCGTAGTGTCCTCTATGGGTTCGGCTTCCGACGGGCCTGACAGCTTGCCATCCCTATAGAGTACCCGATAGTATTCTTTGCGAAGCGGAAGCCTGTAGGTACATTCAAAGGGGCAACCGTAAAAATTGGCCAGTTCTATAAGCTCGTCAAGGTTGGGCAACTGTGGCGTTTCGTAATAGACGACTTCCTCCTCGTCCGACCACCTTATGTTCCTAAAGGGCATCTGCGCGTCCTTCAAGAAGGGAACTAGCTGTTCATATCCCTTCTGCTCCGTCATTTCCAAGCCCCTAAAGAGGCTTGCCAGCTTTCTGCGGGTTTCCCTATCTGCGTAGAAGATTACCCTGTTCCTGCACCATTGTATCATAATGATATTTTTTAGTCCTATTTCAAGTATTCGCCATTTCGGAACTGCCCTACCAAAGCGTGGGCATCTTCCACCGTTGGGCAGTCATTGAGCAGTGCCACCAATTTTTCTATATCCTCAATCCGTATCAGTGGGGAGAGGGAATATTCCCATGTTTCTCCCGATACTCTTGCCAATACTCTGTATGGCTTGGTCATGTTCCTGTGTAGCTTCTGCGCCTGCAAAGCAAAATCGCTGTTGCCCGTCTGCCTAAACTGCTCCCTCAATTTTTCCATCCGCCTGTACCGACCATAGCGGGCCAATTGCGACTTTCCACGTTTCCGCTTGCGAGCCGTTCGGTATCTGAGGTCGTCACAGAAATTTTCGTAGGTGTACTGCGGGTATTCCTCCCGCATCATCTCGAAGGCAAAAAGGGGAGCCTTTCGGTACAGCCGTCTCGCCTTGCGCATCCTACGGATGTTCTCCAATCGTTCGGGTGTGAAAGGTTTTCCCATGACTGTTTTGGTAAAGGCTACCGCACCATTGCGGTAGCCTGTTCTAGCCTTAGTTCAGATTTAGGATTTCAGTCCCGCTCTTGTGTATATTACTGCACAGTTCAAAAGCCTTTTGTCCGTTCTGCTGTGCCGTACCGCCCAAAACGATGGACTGCAATTTGGCCTCATCATCGTTGTATTTGCGTACATTCTGATAATAGCCCGTTACGGCATTGTATGCTCCGAACAGCGTGCCTTTTGTGGTTTCCATCTGTTGGGTATCGCTCATCATCGCATACGCAAAGGCGTCCTCTACCGTGTTCTTGAAAATGGTCGAAAGTTCGTCCTCCGCACCCTTTTTAATCAGTTCGTAGCTTTCCTTGTTCGGGCACAGTGCCAACTGTATCAGCTTGCGCACTTCTTGGTCGGTTACCCTTACGGTCGTCCAATTGTTGAAGATGTCGCCCAATTGGTCGGTCAGCTTGTTTGCCAATCCCATGATTTTGTGGGCTTCCGCAATACGGTCTCCCGCACCCGATGTATGCTTGATACGCACCACGTTGCTCATGTTGCGGAGCGAAGCGTTAAGGGTATTTTGGCAAACGATACGGATAGGGGTAAATGCCGCGGTAATGCTTCCGCTTCCATCGTGGCTGGTGGTAAGGAAAATATATTTTTCCGTCACATCGTCACCGTTGCCCACTCGGATATATCCCGGCAATTTGGCGGTAATGAATATGCGTTCCCCGTTGCCCAATGCACCCGCCGTCTCGTACATGATGCCTTCCCCGTTGCCGACTATGGAGTCGAAGAAATTGAAGGCTTCGCGGTTCTGTACGATGTGATAGTCCTTGCCAAGCCTATCGCCCAATATGGTTTCGTTATCTGTGCGGTAGGTGAAGAAACTGCTGTCCGAAACGACGCTCTTACCGCTTGGCAGTATATGTATATTCGGCTCTTTGACAACCTCGTAATCCAGTCCCGCAAATTTTAGCGCCTGTGCGCTTGTCGGATAATCTTCCACGATCTGTCCAAGTCCGTGCCATGCCTTTTCCTTAACGCTGAAAAATGAATATTTCCCCGTTCTCTCGTTTAAATTCAAATTGTGTCCCATGATTTCTGTGATTTAGGTGGATAAATAGTTAAAATGGTAGGTCTTCGGTTGGCAGTTCGCTAACATCGGGTACGAAGTTCATTCCCTCCCTAACCGCTATTGGCTGTCCTTCCTTCTTGGCAAAAACCAAGATGTTGATTTCGTTGACGTGGAAAGTGAGCCTTGCTACCGCATTTCCCTCTCGGTCTATATAGGCATTCAGCCCGATACGCCCCGTTAGCTGTACCATAGCCCCTTTTTTGAGCCATTGCGCCCTTTTTGCATCACGCCAAAATGAGCAGTCCACGTAGGTGGTAACTTCCTTTTTCTCTCCGTCCTTTGGCTTGTAGCTGTCGTTCATTGCAATGCTGAAGTTCAACACCTGCCTGTTTTCTCCGATTGTTTTGACTGTGCTGTCTGCTGTCAGTCTTCCGATAATTTCCATGATTTTTGTTTTTTAGTTTTACAATCCTGTTACGCTTCCCTTTCCCCGTGTCCTCTTTAGTTTTTTTGATTTGTTTTTTCCAAAAGAAAAAACGGAAAAAAAGAAAGCAGACAATCAGAGCGGTCAGGAGCAGGAGCCAAAAGGAAACTGAATAATTGGAGGGGACCCTTTGGGGCGGCGGCCGTTTATGCGGTAGTCTTTTGGCTGGGAGGAGCAGGGGCTGACCGCCATACCTTGGCTGCCTTTTTATCCGTTTCGATTGGAAAACACCCCCGGCTTTTTTGCTGTCCTGAAGAATATTGGTACAGTCAGAGAAAATTGTTATATCGGATGGTTGATATCAACGCCCGCCCATAAATCGACGCATGTCATTCGCAGCAGCTGATGGGCTACCCGATGATGAGGTTTGTGCCCAATACCGCAAGTGGTACCGACAGGTCCTTTACCTTTTACTTCCAGAAGAGCGGAAATGATAAAGAGAAGCTGACAGTGGAAAGCCAATATTATAAGGACGGAAGCACAATGAAGACGGTATTCAAGACCACATTGAATACCAGCGACATAGAACAGTTCAATGCGATGCTGAGGAACATCATGAACCATCCCGATTTTGAGATGATCGGTCCAGTTCTGTCAGTGAATAGTTTTAAGTCCAAGCCGTCCACCGGAGTACGCGAACAGCTTACTTTTGGCAAGGGCTATACGAGTTCAGGCACTGGCGAACTTAACATCCAGGTCCCAATCGTATATACCGTAACATATATTAGGGAAAAATAGGCTGTTATTTCACCTTGGCCTTAGCTGAAAAACTTTTAAATTGTACAAGGCCGCCCCATTGCCTTTTTATAAAACTTTTTTTTCGGGCAAAAGGGGCAGCGCATGGCTGTAGAATGACTATTGTTGGGTTGGAGGCCTGACGGAAAAGTATATACACCTGTACACAAAAAAAGGATAGCATCTGATGCTATCCTTTCGCTCTAACTTAACTTATCTACATGTGTTTTCCCCAGGTAGGAGATGCAAAATTAGCTCATGGCAGTTGGCAAGGCTTATATTTTAATAATTTTCTGTTACATGTTTACCATAGTGGAGGTGTTAACCAGCGGCACTCCAATGTGCTTGCCATACTATCAGGTGCAGTACAAAGGAACCCACGGCAAAAATATAGTAGGTTGCCGCCTTCAGGCGGGTATTCCTGAGTTCATGCCTTCCGGCAGGTACGATTAGTATGTCCGCAGTCCCTGCTGCGAACCGGATCGGCACGAGAGGTGGATGGCGGTGGGCTTCTGTCCTTGTAAAATAGACGGTCTTTTTGAAGGTATTTTTAACGGCCATCGCAAATACAATCATGGGACCGATAAAAGGCAGGAAAAAGGACAGGACAAGGGCGCCAAGGACCTTTAATTCGAGGTCTTCCTTTGTTCGGCTATATCCCTTCCTTATGGCTGTTTCTTTGTCTGACAGGATCATATTATGGAATTTTTGTTAGGGTTCTAAGATAGTTTCTATAGGAGGAAAGCGTCTTATACTTACTTCACAAATTGTTTCAAGATTTTTTATGTGGACCATGCACGCCGCATTGCTGGAATTTACATTTGGTATCTGCATAGCGTTTTGTTATGCCTCCATTATTGATGTAAGCCGGGTCTGCGGCAACCTCCTCATCTGCCTAAACGTCAAATTAATCCTCGGCCTTACATCCCTGGCAGTCTTTGGCACATGGTGCTGCCAAAAGCTGTTGGTCGTTCCGCCCATCAAAAGGAATGAGCCGTGATGCAGCGGTATTTCTATGATGGGAATATCCTTCCTGAATTTGTGGCGCAGTTTGAACATTCTTGTTTCTCCAAAAGTTACCGAAGCAATAATAGGGTCTTTGCCCGTATTGTGTTCACGGTCACTGTGCCATGCCACGCCGTCGCTGCCATTGCGATATAAGTTGAGTAAAACACTATTAAATCCCAATTCAGTTTCCTGTTCTACCTTCTGTCTGATGAGGAGCAGTTCTGGAGTCCAATCTGCCCCATTAGGGTCGGCTCCAATGTTGCTTTTATCTTCATACCATGAAATCATTCGAGGAGCCGTTACGGTTTTGTCATAAATCTCCATCTGGTATTCTTTCCATGTTGTTTGGTGGAGTAGTGTTTCATAATATCGGTCAGCGTCTTCCTTGGAGAAGAAGCCGTCAATGAGCATCAGTTCCGTATCGGGCAAATCGAATATCTTTTTACCCTGTGTACCTTGAAAAAAGAGTGAAGTATCATTAAATAGGGTCATGTTTCTGGCTTTTTTATGTGTTATTGTTCTACCAAAACAGTTGGCCTGAAGATTTTTCCAGGATACTTCTGCGTGTAGGTTTCAATGAGTTGCATGATATATTGGTTGCTGCCATATCGGGTAAGATAGCTTTTGATTTCCGAGGAATCGGAAATACCGATGTCTAATGGGATGTAGCCCATGCCAAAAAAGTGGCCGTTTTCCACCCAAATGCAACTGCGTTCATCGGTAGTTCGTCCCCTATCTATAATGCCAAAAGTTGGCCTACCTGCCAGCAGGTAATCAAGTGCCTGGTTTACTTTATCATTATGTTCCTCTACACAAGGTAAATCGTCGGGTGCTTTCTTAGCAGTAAATTCGCCTTGTTCCGCCGTATGGTAGTGGCAAAACCGATGGTCAATAAGAAATTCGCCTGCCAGTTTTAGTAACAGGTTAATGCCGTCATATTGGGAGTGGAACAATTCGACACCTTCCTGTCCTTTGGCCAGCTTGCCGATCGCCAGATATTGGTAGCCGTTACGTGCTTCGTAATGGTAAAGCGCAAACTTGGGTTCAAACCGTTTTAAAGCTTTGTTATGTATGGGCCAAAGCTTTTTGATTTCGCAACATTCTAACAACAGTGCCATAAATTCGGTAGCACAGATTTCATAGGAAATGGAGTAGATATCTCGCATGAAATTTTGGCGTTGGGGTGTGATCTTGTGTCCCGAGAAATGCTGTGCCACCCTTTTTTTCAGGTTCTTTGCCTTTCCCACGTAAACCACCTTTTTTGATCGGTCGTAGAAATAATATACGCCAGGCTTTTCGGGCAACTGTTCAAAATCTGAAGGCAGTAGGTTGGGCGGTAAGTTTTGGTCGTGCGAATTTCTACTGATCATTTTTTGGATGTGCCCCTCTTCATCCCACAGCATCAAGCGTGAGAACAGGATGGCTGTGGCATCGGCATCACCACCCGCACGGTGCGCTTTTAGCAATGGTATGTCTAGGGAACGGCACAGGTTGCCCAAACTGTAAGATGAGAGCCCAGGCCTTATTTTCCTTGCTGTGCGCACCGTGCATAATTTCCTTGCGGTCCATTTAAAACCCGATAATTCCAGTTCATGACGGACAAAGGAATAGTCGAAGTTTACGTTGTGGGCTACAAAAATACGGTCTTGCAGCATTCCCAATACCTTTTCAGAAATGTCATCAAATATGGGCGCGTCGGCAACCATTTCGTTATTGATACCAGTAAGGGCAAATATGGGTGGCGGTATATCCTTTTGCGGATTGACCAGCGTTTCCCAACGGTCAATGATATTTAGCCCGTCATGAATGATGATACAGATTTCGGTAATGCGGCTATGTGAGGCGTTACCTCCCGTGGTTTCTATATCTACTATGGCATATTCTCTTTTCTTCATCTTGCTTTCTCTGTTAGGTTTTGTTCATCTTATGCCTTGGCAGTCCAATCTCATGTTCCTGCGGATAGGGAGCCCGATGGGTCATGCTGACGTCTTCCTTGATGTTCTGCTGCGCCTTGTATTGTTTGGCATCGGAATTAGCATATCTCGGATCTGGTATAAACGGCATTTTTGCCATCTTGTGTATGGTAATGGTAGGAAAATGGAAATCTACCTCCACCGTTCCCAACAGCAGGTAGCAGCCCCCGCCCTGAAAAGGGTAATTTTTCAGCGAGTCGGGAAAATGGGCGGTATCGAAATAATCGCCGTTGGCATCAATCCATGTCCCAAAGTACATGACGCCCTTTTTGGTAGGCACGTGCTTCCTTGAAATGAGATAGGCCAGCATGCGTACTGTTTTCTTATGGTGCTGCAAAAGCTCCGAGACCATCGTGTTTCCCCTGAACTTTGTGACCAGCAGGTCAAAAGGGGAGCAGGACACGGGAAAGCTGAGCAGTTCGATCTCGTCGAAAGCGTCCTCAAAAGGCGAGCGTTCCAGTTTCGGCAGGGCATATTCCTTTACGGGTTCGTTCAGCAGCGATAGGGTTCTGTTTTCTGGCCAGTAGTTCACCAGTATCAGCCTTGCTGCTACCAGCAGCTCGTTCTTGCTCTTGCCCGTGAAGCGGAACGCGCCGATAAAGATGAGTATCTGTACGGATTCTATGCCTATCGGTATGCGGTTGATAAAATCTTCAAGGGAGAGATAGTTCCCGTTTTCGATACGTTCGGTAATGATGGACTGCGCCAGTCTCGTTTCCAATCCTTCCAAATGCATCAGCCCCAAAAACACGTCGGTGCCATACAGCGTCGTTTCGTATTCGCTCATGTTGATGCAGGGATTGTGTATGGTTGCCCCTGACATCCTTGCCTCGTGTATGTAGACCTCCGTACGGTAAAATCCGCCCTGGTTATTGATAACGGCTACCATGAACTCTATGGGGTAGTGTACCTTCAAATACAGGCTCTGGTAGCTTTCCACGGCATAGGATGCCGAGTGCGCCTTGCAGAAGGAATAGCCCGCAAAGGATTCTATCTGTCTGTAGATCTCCATGCTCAGTTCCTGCGGATGGCCCTTTCTGGCACAGGATATAAAAAAGTCATCCCGTACTTTCTGTAACGCAGCCTTAGACCTTCCTTTGCCGCTCATGGCCCTTCTTAGGATATCCCCATCCGCTGCGGTAAGCCCGCCATAATGGAGGGCAATCTTGATGACGTCTTCCTGATAGACCATAATCCCATACGTTTCCCCAAGCTGTTCACGGAAGACCTCATGGAAATACTCGAACTTGTCGGGGTTGTTATGCCGGAATATGTATTCCCTCATCATTCCCGATTGTGCTACTCCCGGGCGTATGATGGAGGAAGCGGCTACCAAGGTCTTATAGTTGTCGCATTTTAATCGCCTCAACAGTCCCCTCATGGCAGGGCTTTCGATATAGAAACAGCCTATGGTCTTCCCAATCTGGAGGTAATCATTTGCGGCCTTCTCGTCCTTTGATAGGCTGTTGTCCCTGATGTCGACCCTGATGCCCCTGTTCTTTTGGATAAGCTTTACGGAATCGTCAATATGCCCGATGCCACGCTGGCTCAGGATGTCGAACTTGTCAAAGCCGATGTCTTCGGCCACGTGCATGTCGAACTGCACGATAGGGAAACCTTTTGGCGGCATCTCCAGCGTGGAGAAGTTGGTGATCGGCTCTTCGGAGATGATAATCCCGCATGCGTGCATACTCCGCTGGTTGGGATACTTTTCAAGCATCAGGCCATAATGCTGCACCTTGCGCACCACTTCGTTTCCGTCGTGCATATCCATCGGGTTTTTTGCCAGTTGGTCCAGTTCTTCCTTTGGAAGCCCGAATACCTTGCCGACTTCTCTAAAAATCGAGCGGTACTTGAACTCGACGTTGGTACCGCAAAAGGCCACATGTTCCCGTCCGTATCGGTTAAAGATATATTCCAGGATGACGTCCCTTTCCTTCCAGCTCCAATCAATGTCAAAGTCGGGCGGGGTCTTGCGGCTTTCGTTGAGGAAGCGTTCAAAATACAAGTCAAGTTCGATAGGACAGATGGCCGTAATGCCAAGGCAGTAGCTGACGATGCTGTTTGCACCAGAACCACGACCAATGTGTAAGAACCCCATACTGTTGCTGTAACGCACAATGTCCCACGTGATGAGGAAGTAGCCGCTGAACCCCAGTTCGTCGATGACCCGAAGTTCCTTCTCAACCCTTCGCCTGGCTTCGGCATCCTTTCCGTAGCGTTTTTCCAATCCCTGATAGGCAAGGGTTGTGAGCAGCCGCATGTCGGAAGCCTTGTTGTTGGTATAATATTTCCTATTCCGTGGGACATCGAACGAAAATTGGAAATCGCAATGTTCGATAAGCCTGAAAGTATTGGCAATGATTTCGGGATAGTCCTTAAACTTTTCAAGCAGCTTACCTTGCGGGTACAGTACTTCGGAACGCAGGCAGTGGTCTTCAGGAGCCAGTTTGGAAAGCAGTGTATTGTGGTCTATGCAACGCAATACCTTATGAAGGAAATACTCCTCATCGTTACGTACGGTTACTGGCTGGAGTATGACGTATTTGCCCATTTGTAATTTCCTTTCTTTGCTAAAGAGTTGCAATAGCTGGTCTTCCCTGATGCCGATAAATTCATTTTCGGCCAGTTTTTGCGGTGCTTTACCAAACGGATAGATGACGAAGGTATCACTAAAGGAAGGTGCGGCAAGCGGGAGCGGCTTACCCTCAAAATTGTGGCTGGTCAGGAAGCGGTTCATTTCCGCAATGCCCTTTTGGTTTTTGGCGATGCCGATATAACGGCACTTTCCATTGCAGCGGAACTCCATGCCAACCAAAGGTTTGATGTTTTTGGCATTGCAATATTTTACAAAATCGTATATCCCCGTAACAGTATTGATGTCGGTGAGGGCCATGGCGGTAACGCCCGATTGGGCGGCCAGGTCTACAAGCTCGTCCAGCGGAATGGTGCCGTATCTCAGGCTGTGGTAGGAGTGGGAGTTGAGGTACATGCTATCCGTTTTTTAATCTTGCTCCCGCACAGCGGGCAACGGCATCGAAGCCGTAGCGTTTTTTCATTTTGTCCATTGCCTGATAAAGGGCCATCATTTCCTGCGTGTCTTCAAAAAGGTTGATCTGGTAGCTGCCCCTAACCAGTCCGCTAAACTGTATGCCCACCAGCCTGAGCCTCATCCTGCGTTGGTAGAGCTTTTCGAAAAGCTCCAAGGCTGTTTTGGTAAGCATATGGTCGGCTGAGGTATAGGGGATGCGGCACTGTTTGGTTTCCGTATCGAAATTGCTGTAGCGGATCTTGACCGTTACCGTGCAGGTAAGCCATTCCTCATCGCGTAACTGGAAGGCAAGTTTCTCAACCATACCCGATAGCAATGCCCTGAGTTTGGGTATATCGATGGTGTCTTGTGTAAAGGTATGTTCGGTCGATAGCGATTTTCTTTCCCTGTAGGGTTCTACTGGGGCAAAATCGATGCCATTGGCCTTTTTCCAAAGCTCTATTCCGTTTTTTCCAATCATCTGCTGAAGGACTTCGGCGGGCATTTCGGAAAGCGTCCTGATCTGCCTGATGCCGATGCGGGAGAGCAGGGTAAAGGTAACCTCGCCAAGTCCAGGTATTTTGCGGATGGAAAGCGGGTCGAGAAAGGGTTTTACGTCGGTATTCGGAATTTCCCGATGGCCGTTCGGCTTGGATTCGCCCGTGCCTATTTTTGAAACAGTCTTGTTGACAGACAGTGCATAACTGATCGGCAGTCCCGTTTCTTTTTCGATCCTTGCGCCCAGCTCGTTGGTCCACTTATAGGTGCCGAAAAACTTGTCCATTCCCGTGAGGTCGAGATAAAACTCGTCTATCGATGCCTTTTCTACCACTGGTGCCTTTTCCTCAATAATTTCAGTAACGGTATGCGATAGCTTGGAGTAGAGTTCCATGTCGCCTTTGACCACTTTTGCCTGCGGACAAAGGCGCAGCGCCATCTTCATAGGCATGGCCGAGCGTACGCCAAAGGCCCTTGCCTCATAGGAACAGGAGGAAACCACCCCACGGTCGCCACCACCAATAATCAGCGGAATGCCCTTTAATTGGGAATTCACCAACCGCTCACAGGATACAAAAAAGGTATCCAAATCCATATGGACTATCGCACGCTCCATCATCATCAAAAGTTTAGTGAAACAAAATTAGTACTGATTAGAACAATTTTGTTTAATTTTGGTGTTCCAAATAGCAACAAAATCAATATGTCACTGTTTTCCGACAACATCAGGACACTAAGGGTTAAAAAGGGTATTTCTCAGGAAAGTATCGCCACAAGCCTTGAAATTACGCGAGAGCGCTATGTTAAATATGAATACGGTACCTCTGAGGCCCCTTATGACATACTGAAGCGCATCGCACACTTTCACCATATCAGCATCGACCTGCTGCTTTCCGTGGATATACGCAAGATTCCAACGGACGACCTATTGAAGCTTGAGGACAACAGGCTGGTACTTCCGATTATGGTGGACAGCCAGGGGGAAAACCGAATCGAGGTGGTTACCCAAAAGGTAAAGGCAGGTTATTTGACGGGCTATGCCGATCCTGAGTTTATAGAAGCACTTGAACATGTTTCGCTGCCTTTTTTAAGAAATGGGAAGTTTAGGGCCTTTCCTATAAATGGGGATTCGATGCCTCCGCATCGAGACGGCTCGCTGGTTGTCGGGCGTTATCTGGAAAGCCTTTCGGATATTTCCAATGGCAAAACCTATGTACTTTTAACCAAAGATAATGGAGTGGTGTATAAAAGGGTGCGTAGGAACGGGGAGGGGCGTTTTGTATTGTCTTCTGACAATGATTTTTATACGCCCTATGAGATTACTGCCGAAAGCATTATTGAAGTTTGGGCCTATGCCGCAAGTATTTCTACCCATGAATTTGAACCTGATGACCTGAGCCCGCAGACCATTAGGGAAATGTTTGGGCAGTTGAGAAATGAGATTATTGAACTAAAGAGAAATAAAAAAGCCAATCCTTAAGATTGGCTTTTTTGTGGCTAGAACTTTTAAGAGAATAGTCCCATCATTTAGAATTGTTAGATTATAAGATTAATCCAATACTTCTTCATCAAACCAGACTTCATCATTTTTTGAGTCGGCAAAAAATCTGAAACCATTATCCAATGCTAGGTATTTTATTAATTCAGGTCTTCTACGGGCCAAATCAGGAAGTCTAATTTGTTTAAGTGAATTGATATCATCGTTATAAAGATCAGTCGTAAGATACCGGCCCGACATATGTTCAGGAGCCTCATATCTTACCCCTTCAACTGCGACTCCTTCGAAAACACCATCGGAAATAGCTATGTTTTGATTAACCCGTGTGAACAGGTATTTCGAAGAGTGTTTGTCACAGACTTTAATCTGATTATTCATTACTTCTAATGAATAATCGCAGCCTTGCACAAGTTCGTGGGTTACTGGATGCGTCTCATAAATTTCGAGATATTCGTTTTGTTTGAGTATAAAATTTAAAATCCATGAGTTGAAGCCAATAGTTTGGTCAGGAAGGATTTTGGCATTTTCTTGCGTTACATACTCAATGATGTACTTTAATACATAAATGTAATCCTCCTCCTTAAAACTTCCCTTTTTAACCCTTACTTCTGAAACCATATCATTGCTTAATCCTTCAGTAATGTAATAAGGATCTACAAACTTTATAACCTTTCCTTTAAATACTTCTAACATATTTTTGGTCTATCGAATAGCGATAATATTTGTATAATGTTAAATAGGGGCTATTTAAAATAGATAGCCCCATTTTTTATTATTACAGAGACTTATTGACTATTAAATTTCTAATAATGTAGGGTCTGTCCATACATCAACATATTTACCATCTTCAGCAATTAAAACTCTTGTTCCAGCTGGCAAACCTAAATAAGGCATAATTACAGGGCACCATTCATCAAGATGAACTGTATGTAATGGTTTAAAGAAGTCTTCCTCTTCGGAATATTCGCCAGCCCATATGTACCAGCCTGTTGT
This sequence comes from Flavobacterium sp. 38-13, assembly GCF_001899155.1. Lineage (NCBI taxonomy): Bacteria > Pseudomonadati > Bacteroidota > Flavobacteriia > Flavobacteriales > Flavobacteriaceae > Flavobacterium > Flavobacterium sp. 38-13. The sequence continues at coordinate 139,981 of NZ_MKVG01000006.1, read as the reverse complement.
ATCCTCACCTTTTTGATGCCTTAAAGCATGTATAGGTTGTTGATTGTCTTTAACGCTTAAAGAAACACCAACTTTAAGACTCAAATCTGATCTTTGAAATTCTAACCCATAATTTGAGCAAATTTCTCTTTGTAAGTTTTCTAAATCATTTCCCATAATATTAAAAATAGGGACTATTTGAATAAATAGCCCTAATCTGTTTTAATAATGCTAATTATAAAACAATACTGCTTAAACCTATCTGAGATTATATCGTAAGGCTCCTAATATTACCTATCCTTAAGATATATTTCTCCCCAAGCAATTACTTCTGTATCATTAACATCTAGTATATCTACGGAAGGCACTTTATTATCTTTAATTCTAATTATGTAAACAAAACAAGGAAACTCTTTAATATCAGATATTATCACATCCAAATGTCTTGGGCTTAAGATTAAATAATCAATATTCTCTGCGCCTAATCCATAGCTTTGCCCTATTAAACTAGGCTCAATCTTTACAAGCCAACCTTCTTTGCGTTTTACGTCTGACTGTATAAAGATTGATTTAATGATTTCTATTATTCTAGGTTCTTCAAACTCGTAACTGTCTAAGGACGAAAGGATATATTTATCTTTTTTCATAATTAAAATGTTGGGTTAGCTCCTGATACTCTCTTTATCTCCACATTATTTGGATCTATTATATATTCTCTCACCCCATTCCCAGCTTTTCCATCTAAAGGATCTGCCATTTTCTTTTTCATAATATTTTTATTTTTGACAGTTCCTTCTATTACAAACTGTCCTGTATTAGTTGCTCCGCTAGCTCCTCCCGATGGTAGACCAGCAGCTTCCCTAAAATCAGGAACTGAATTAGGATTATCAGGTGTCCAAGAAAAACCTTTTGCCTTTGCGTCTCCACCAAAAACCCTAAAGACATTTGTCGTCTTGTTACCTTCAACAAATCCACCAAGCGCTTTTGATGAATAGTTAAGTCCTTTTGCCGCAACAAATGATCCTGCAATTTCGCCAATAACCGTTCCTCTTTCAAATCCACTCCCATTAGCAAGATTATCAGCACTATTGACCAACGAATTTACAGCATTCATTTTCGCCCCCATTGAATTTGTCCCAAATGTAGCGTCTATGGAGAAACCTCCACCAGGGAAAGGACTAGGGATCATCAAATTTCCAAGACCTTCTAAAGTTTCCTTTGGTTGGGTTACTGCATTTACAGTTCCCATTATCACATTATTTATGCCATTAACAATACCTAGCATATGTGCACCAAAACTATTCTCATTTTCAGAAAGAGTTTTTCTATTTATATTTTCACGCCATATACCGTACCGTCTTCTGCAATAGCTTTATCAATAACATAGAGATAATCCTTCCCTTCACAGGATGAGAATACCTGCATTCTACGGTCAAGAAACTGATAGAGCTTGATTTCGCACTTGCCGCTCGGGGGTTTGGATTGAAGTGATAGTTACCATCTCATAAAGGTCAGGATGTCTGTCGTCAAAACTAGTCCCTGAGGCAGTTAGTTTTTTATAGACATCTCCTTTGAGTTCAAAATCTACGGAAGTCAGGACAAAGAAAAATGAACCCTCAACCTTTTCCTCGGCCCCCCTAATATAATCTCCCTTGGAGTCATAAGTTATGGGATAACGGCTCGAAAAGCCGAATTTGTAATCCTGTGAAAAGGCCGAAATTGAAAATAATAGGATAAAACCATAAATTATCTTTTTCATAATTATTTCTGCTAAGGATGGAGTTCCTTTAGTTCTTGTAATGTTGATAGTACTAATAAAAAGGGGCATCCCTGATTAGGAGATGCCTTAAATTAAATTATACAAATTCCAACTGAACAGAATTGTTATAACCAACCTGTAAACCCGTAATGCCGCAATCTAATAAGAAATCAACAAGTTTTTCAGAATAAAAATAGTTTGCAGCTCCTTGAATAGAAATCAAATCTTTTCCTGAATGTTCTTTCGAAATAGCAATTTTTTCAAAAGTCGCTAGGGGCGTTGTTGCTACCAAATCTGTGTACTGTTGCAAGTTGTTTACATCGTAATATTTTACATTCTCTAATACTTTCTGCCCTGTATAGAGTAATGAGTCTTTGAAAATAATTTCCTCTCGAGGTATTGCTTTCACAAATAAGAGATAGTACAGATTTTCGACGTTTTCAATTTTAAATGGAAACAAATTGAACTCACCTATATTATGGGTCTTTAAGATATTAATATATCTCTCACTGTAAAGGTAATATAAATGACGAAATACTTGTCCATACTGCATCAAATCTGTAACAAAGGCTCTTTTTCGCAAAACTCCTCTGAAAATAGGAGGCAAAAGAGAATCAATTTTATCCTGATTTTGAAAAAATACCTTATTTGAGCCACTAAAGTGATTGTCAAAATCGATGAAACTACTTTCGCTAAGCATATCTTTTGTAATAAGTTCGACCTGCGAAGTCCCATCTTTGATTCCAATTACTTTTGGTTCTGCACTTCTAAATATCTGATAATATTTCATAGTTAGTTTGAATTTAGCTTTCTAAAGTAATCATTTAAATTTTCCTGACCATTTGTTGCCTTATAATTATCGTATGCTTTATTTATCATCCCGCTTAACTCCTTTTGTAAAGCCCTTATTGAGCCTGGACTAACATCTTCTAAATTATTTAAACGACGTGTTACGTATTCGCTGTACTGCGGGTGATTGCCGTGGAAAGGAGCTGGTATTTTTTTCAGATTGAAACCTCCGTTCAATTCTAATGCTTCCCTTACAGCTTTGTCCGCGTTTTTATACACCGCCTTCGGTATGATATGGTGGCGCTGTATCTTGATAGCTGTAGCCACCTGTCCGCCTATCGGCATAATGGCGGCCGTACTCAATGCTACACCTGTCCAGTCCCCGTCTATCGCGGACATGATACCGCTGATGGCATCAAAAGGTTCTCCGATACCCGGTACGGTACCCATATAGTCCATCGTGCGCTGGAAATCCGTCCATCGCTTTTCACGCAATTCCTTGAAATGGTATTCATAGTAGCCGCTTTTCCTGTAAACCCAGTCTTGGGCAAGGTAGGAAGCCGAATTATAGTTATTGTCGATAATTTCAATAGTAACCTGTTGAAGGGTTATAACGTGCGTGAAGTCGTGTATCTTGGATTTCTTTATCTTTAATTGGGCTGAATTTCCGCTAAGCAGGGCATTAATGAACTTGTAAATATCCTTCGCTTCTTCACCATCTGCTTCAACACCCCAGCCCCAATTGTAGACATCGGCACCGCTGGGATCGGACCAGTAGGCTGGATTGTTGTCGTGGCCGTTGTAAGGCGACCTTTCGTGATGCACGACCGGGTCAATACCGGTCCACCTTCCTATGGCCGGGTCGTAGTCCCTAGAAGGCATATCGTAAAGATTAAGTCCCAGTTCTTCCTGAAACTCCTGTCCGTTAAACCCGTAGTTGTATACGTATGGGATTGGGCAGGTCGGACAGAATTCTATCAGCTCTGTGCCCTCCCTGTCATACATCCTCTTTGTCATATTGTAGTTCCTATGGGAAAGGCCAAGTGAATAGTAGTTGTTCTCCTGCATGATGGCTACCTCTCCGGTGGCAGGGTCCCTGGTATAGCTCAGCCTTACATTGCCAAGGTGGTCATGATAATTGTATACGTAGTTGAAGGTAGCGGGCCTGGCCCCACCTGCAGGCGAGCACTTGACATACCCTTCGGTCGTGGCGATGGCCTCCAACGTACCGTTCACATAATCGAACCCGTCAAGATATTCCACCACCTTTACCGGACGGGGGGATTCCGTAACCACCTTCCTTAACTTTTCACCGGCGGCGTTGTACAGGTATTCGATGGTCGCCCCCGTGGAGAAGATGATTTTTATCGGCTGGTTAAGATGGTTGTAGGCAATCCTGTCAATGTTCTTGTTCTGGTCCGATTTTATATTTCCATTGATGTCATAGGTATAATCGTCCGCATTGTCGTTGAAACCGTCACTGTCATCCCGAAAGCCGGCAGGCTTTCCAGTAAGGTCGGTCACCTTGGCGATGCGGTTTGTGTTGGGCTGGTAGGCATATACCAGGTCGTCTATCATCATTGCCGTTACGACGTCGTCGAACTCACCGTAGCGTTGCAGCTTCCTGATATTCCCGTTCTTGTCATATTCCTGGCTTTCCTTATAGGAGTCTGGTGCCGAAACGCTTTCGGGCTTATGGTAGGAAGTGGAGGTAAGCCTGCCCATGCCGTCGAACTGGTAGGCATGCCTACGCAGGATATTGTCGTTTGCCGTCCTCCAGTAGGTTTCGGAGATGTTCCCGTTGAACTGTGCCTGGCCCGCTTCGGGGGAGTCATATACAATCTTGTAGGCAAAAAGGTCCGCAGGTTCTCCGGGCTGTGCCAGGGAGGCAACCTTGTTGATTTCCTTCAACCAGCCCCTCACGGTGTAGGAATAGTCGATTTTCTGCAAGGGCGTGTTTCCCGTCAGGTCGGTTCCCCCTGTCCTTTTTGAAACAAGCTGGCCCATCTCGTCATAACCGTTCATGGCCAGAAGTTCCGTTGGCCTGCTGCCAATCTTGTGCGTATGGGTCAGCAGGCGCCCCTGGCCGCTATAGGTGTAGTCCTCCCTTACGGCAAGTGGGCTACCCGTTGCCGTCTTCCTGTGTTCGAGGGTGGTGTAAAGCGTTTTGCCACTAAAGTCGAACTTAGCGTCCTGCTGCGTATAGCCGCCGAGATAGTTGGACGACCACGTACGGATGGGCCTTGCCTTATAGTCGTACAGGATATAGCCTGTTTCCCCACCGGTGGCAGCCACGGTTTCAAGTACCCTGATCCATGAGCCCGTCGGAAGTCCCTTTGGCTTTACCGACAGGTTATAATGTACGGGCTGCCCCTCAATATCGGGAAAACTTGCAGGTGCCCCGGGAAAATTGTAATCATCGTAGTAGTTGACCGACAGGATATGGCATGTGGGACCAGTCGGCCATGCCTGGTTGGAGTAACGGATTGCCACGCCATTTACGTTGCTGTCCGTAACCGTTTTATTCTCATTGAGGTTTGCAGTCTGGGTATCGCGGGCCGTCTGGAGCGTATGCCTGTCCGCTGAGCTGACGCTGGCCTGCATCCATCCCGTGTATGCTATTCGGCCATGCACATCATATTTGGTAAACAGCCATCCTATATTATTCGGCTCGACGCTGTCGGAAAACGGGGAATAGGCTGGCCCGGTCGCGACTGGCCGGCCCAGGTTGTCATAGATGATGAACTCCCAATCCTTGCCAGGTTCCTTCTTTTCTACCAGCCTGTTGCGCCCGTCATACCGGTATTGGTAGCAGAGCCCATCCAAATCCGCCGCCGAACCGCTGCCGTCTGACATTGGCGGCAGCACGTAGGCAAGGTTTCCGAACTGGTCATAGACATAATAGGTGTCGTGCCATCCTTCGGCCGGTACGCCGTTGACACTTGACATGCCGTACTTTCTTTTCAGGATGACCTGTCCCTTCTTGTTCTTGTATTCCTGTACCGTGTTGGCGTTTCCGGCAGTCCAGTTCTCGTCTTTCATCAGGTACTTGTAAAGGGTACCTTCGCCATAAAAGCCGTCATGCATAAGCGTGATAGGATAATATCCGCCGCTCGGTGTTCCAGCAACGGCCCTGTATAGCCTTATCTGGTCTGCCGTGGCATTGGTTAGATATTCCATCCTGACGGTGTGGTCGCTACCGGCTGGGGAAGGGGGCAGGAGCCACCTGCTTCCCGGCGAAGCCTGTTTGGAAACCCTTCCAAAGGGCGAAGCCTCGAACTGTTTTTCGGAGTACGGGTTAGCAGTTGCCTCAAAATCGGGGTTCCCTGTCCTTGCCAATGTTGGCGAAGCGTAGAAGGAAAGGACTTCGGCAGCCGCATTGGCGTCATACTGTTTTGTGGCCGAAGAGCTCACATAGGGCAGGAACCCCTTTGACTGCCTTCCGGAGGCATCGTACTCGATATGCGTAACGATGTCCTTTCCGGTATCTGACTGCATGTGTGCCCGGTGCTGGACCGGCCTTCCCAACCTGTCAAAGTAGGAATAGTTCTGGATGGCCTGCGACACGGAAGGTTCGGCTATCGAGACCGATGTTTCTGTCTTGTATATGGTGGTTTTTATATGGCTCTTTTGCTGTGCCTGCCCCATGGCGGCCATTAGGAGCATTGTGATGAATGATATTTTTTTCATTTTGGCCTGTTTTAGTTTGTTAAAATGTAGCTGGTTTCCGAAATCAGCTTGCCGTTCGTGTCCCTTAGCGCCTTTTGGCGCCCGAAGGAATCGTATTCGTACGATATCCTGTCGCCCTTCTGGTCTGTCACGGTCGAGATGCCGACAAGCGGTTTATACGTATAGGTGGTAGGCATGGCATTGGCCAGCACTACGTTGCTGCGTAACAGTTCCAGTTTCTGCAATACGGTTGTTTCTGCCCCGCTGTCGGTAGCCGTCTGGATATCCGTAATAATGCTGGCAGGTATGGCGGAATAGGACATGTTTTCTATCTGTGCTACCAGAACCGTCTTGTTATAGCCCCATATATAGCTGGTCTTCCTGCCATTTGGCTGTTCGCTTTCCAGCAGGTTCCCAAACTCATCGTAAAGGTTGTATTTAGTCTGTACAACTTCCTGACCGCCCCCTTTTGAATAGGCGAGTTCGGATGGCAGCCATGAGGCATTTCCGGACCAGGCATTGGAGTGTCTGGTCCACTTTGTGGAAACCATGCTGCCGTTGTAGTAGTCCTCGCTCTTTTCGAGCAGCGCAAACTTGTGTTCGCTCAATGGCAGTCCCATCGTATTGTAATAGTAGACGCTCTTGATTGCCTCTCCTGCCGAATTGGTAGTCTCTTCCGATTCAAGGCTGCGGTTGGCGTCACGATGGTATTTGTATTGGGTAGTCTGCGTGATAGGGGCGGAGCCTGCGGAGTAGACCGTAACGGTCTCACTTTCGGTCCTTACCTTGGCCGTACGGTCAACGACTGTCCTGTCCATGTAATAGTTCTGCCAGCGGGTACCGTCATAAAAGCGGTATGTATAGTCGGTGTTCTTGACAAGGACGTTGTTTCTGTCGTAGTCTTTCCTGTTTTTGAGCAGGCCTCTCCTGAAATCCTGTGACAGGCTGATATGGCCATCGTAGTCGAGGTCCAATCCGGGATAATCGGCCGATGTGGTAAAGGTATACTGTGACTTTCCGTTGTTTCCGCTATCGGTTACCGTTACGTTGCGGTAGCTTACGAACTCCAGGTGCCCGTATGCTTCCCTAAAATTATGCCTGTCGCTGGAAACCAGATTGCCGCTGCTGCGGTTCGGTTCGTCAAACAGGTTGTAGTCGTAGCGCGTTTCCTTCACGGGCGTATATTCAGGATATCCGTAATAGTCCTTCTTCCTGAAATAGTCGGCAGGCACGTCGGCATCAAAATGCGCAATCCTCTTGATACGTATCCCCCCGCCATATTTCCATTTCTTCAGGTCGGGATTGCGACGTATGGAATGCAGTACCCGGGTTGCGCCCATCGGAATATTGCTTTGGGAGATATGACCCAACTGGATGGTGTAGGTTCCGGGGTTAAGGATATAGCTCCTTCCATAGCCGAAGTTTTCGGGATTGTAGGTCCTGTAAAAGGGGAACTGTTTTTCTGTTTGGGGCAGTTCCTGTCCTGCAATTGTAATTGAGGGGGTTACCCAGGTGTTGCTCAGTTCGCTGAAATATGGGTCTTCCCTTATGAAGATGCACACCTCCTTTGGAGCGCCGCTGATAGTGAAGAAGGAATGGTTCGATATCCTGCCGTTGTAAAGTTCTTCCACAATATGGTTGTAGGGATAGGTAGTTTCTCCCGGGTAGTAGGTATAATAGCTTTCAGGGTCTTCTGCATGCCCTCCACCGGGAACAGAGATTTCAGAAATTGAGCTCCCCTTAAAGTACGAATAGGTGTTTGACTCGTATTCGTACAGGACGCTTCCGCCCGTAGGGAGCAAGATTTTTTCGAGTACGCCCTTGGTACAGAACTTCGGATTTACCGCATAGTCTACAAGTACCTGAAGGTCCTCATGCTGTTCGGAGCGGATAAAGGTCGGGTACCCGTAGGGATCTATTCCGAAAATGCCGTTGTCCGTACTGTAATTTCCGTAAGTTCCGTCGCTGTAGCTGAATTGGTACTCATCTCCTTTTGTTTGTGCCGCATCGCGGAATGTCAGCCTGTCCCATTGCCTGAGGTCGATTCTTTTCAGGATATTGGAGTTGGGGTCGGTCAGGGTAATTTCATCCAGGGTTGCAGAGACAGAATTTGCCGAGCTCGTTCCAAAAGTATGGGAAAAGTTTATTTTCCCTACACCTTCGGATTGTATGGAGGTCAGCTTGTTGATGGTCGAATACTCGTGCATTGCTACGGTTTGCCGGTCCAAAGTCCTCAATTCATTATAGGTAAAGGTGAGCAGCTTCTTGCCATTGCTGTCATAGACTGCTGACAGGTTGAAACTTTTAGGTATGTTCTTGCTGATAGAGCCGGGGGTAATATAGCCCAAATTTCTGTCTACCACATCGAAGACGTACTTATAGTTATGGGAATCATAAATTGTAAAGGAATTTACCCTGAAAGTCGAAGGTTCATAATCAAGGGTTACCTTAAGTGTTTCCCCCTTTCCGGAATATAGGGAAGGGACGAGATTGTTGTTGGCATCCGTAATAAGATAGAAGATTCCGGAATGTCCCATAAAATTGAACTGGTAGCGGTCGCTGTAGTATCTTGTTTCGGTAGCAGTCTCTTCACTTACGTAACTGTACCAGGCATTTTCAATTGTCCTTACGATACTGCCGCCCCTGTTTATTGACCAGCCGGGCTGCCTGATGTCGTCATGCACCGCCCCTTCGGAAGATATGCTGCTGGGGTGGTATGACATTTCCATACCTATCCCAATGTTTTTGCTGCGTGTTGGTAGGGACAGCAGCGGTATGCTGATGTCCGGCACGCCTGTCGAAAGGTTGACAGGCACATTGTCAAACCTGAACACGCTTGCCGCAGTGTTCGAAATGGCCCCCTGGCCATATTCCAGTGTAGCCGGCTGTTCCTGGGCATCCGTCAGGAAGTTCACGGCAAGAAATATTATGATTGTCAATAATCTTTTCATATTAGAATCTTTATTGGTTTTTGCTGATGGCCTTAACGACCTTTACGGAATCATCCTGTACGTTTGTACGGATTTCAACGATATAGATGCCTTCCGGCATTCCTCCCAGATCAACGGGAACGGTACGCTCCTTAATCTCGAAATGTTGCAACTGCCTTCCCGAGAGGTCGTACACGGTTGCGGTTCCCTTCTGGAACTCGTAGCCTACCAGTACGTTGGTGTAATGCAGGGTAGGGTTGGGGTAGGCCTCGATAGGATTCTTTTTTTCCTCCTTCTTTTTTTTGTCCTTCAGCTTCACGACCCAGAAGTCGTTGCGGCCCTGTACCGAGTATCGGTCACGGGAAGGGCTTCCCATAGAGGTTCCGGCCAATATATAGCCGCCATCCCTGGTCTCTATTACTTTTCGTAGAATGTCCTCGCCATTACTTCCCAGTGTACGGGTCCACTGTTCCTCGCCCTTGCTGTCGGTTTTTATGGCTATGTAGTCGTTGATTCCTTCCCTGTCCTTTTTCTTGGTCACGTGGGCTTCGCTCTGTGCGTGTCCGCCCAGGAGCAGGGAACCGTCGTTATTTTCCTCCAAGGAGGTGAGGAGGTCCGTTTTCCCTACATCATAGGTCTTCTGCCAAATGATTTCCCCGGCAGGGTCGATTTTCAGCAGCCAGAAATCCGTTCCCTTGCCGTTGGAGGCGTTTTTGTTTCCCGATGTACCGGAAGCCGAGCTGCCAGCCAGCAGGAAGTTCCCATCCCTTGATTGAAGGACGGCCTGAAGCTGGTCGTCACCCTCCCCGCCGTAGACTTTCTGCCATTCCGGTTCACCCTTCGAATCCAGTTTGATGGCCCAGTAATCCGACATGCCGTAACATTTCTCGGTCTTGTTGCCCGATTCAGGCGAATTGGATGAGCCGCCTAACAAATAGCCCCCGTCTCTGGTCTGCACGGCGCTCCGGAGCTGGTCTGCATACCTGCCCCCAAAGGTCTTCTGCCATTCGATATTACCCTCGCTGTCGAGCTTTACCACCCAATAGTCCAGGCTCCCGAACCCAGTTTCGGATTTCCCGAACGGGTCGGGCTTTCCTGCGGCAAGCTTCTCGCTCCTATAGGAGCTGGAGGAACCGGCAAGAAGGTATCCGCCGTCGGAAGTCGGCACGGCACTCTGCAATATTTCCTGTCCGGAACCTCCGATGGTCCGCTGCCACTGCTCGCCTCCCTTGGCATTCAGTTTTATGATCCAGAAGTCTTCCTTACCGAAACCCTCGTCTTTTTTGTGTTCGCCTTTTGGCGAGTCCGAGGTACCCGCTAGGATAAAGCCGCCGTCACGCGTGAGCCTTACTGACTGTAGCAGGTCCGCACCGGTTCCCCCGATGGATTTCTGCCAGTCCATCTCTCCCTTTTCGTCCATCTTCCAGAGGAAATAGTCAAGGTCCCCGTTACCGTCATCGGTCTTGTTTCCGGTCTTTTTTGAGAGCGAGCTTCCGGCCAGGATAAAGCCGTAGTCGGGCGTGGGCTGGGCATCGAAGAGGTAATCCGAATGCTTCCCGCCGTAGGATTTCTCCCAGAGGATATCCTGCGCCTGCAGGACTCCCCCAAATAGCAATGCGCAGGGCAATGCCAGGCAAAGTCTTGTTTGCATAATAAATGTAATTTAAGTTAGAATACGACACTCGGATCTGGCCCGTAGCCAGATGCTTTTCTTAGTGGAAAATCCTACCGGCGGGGTGTGTTGCGGTAGTAAATGATGTACGAAAAGTAGTAAACTTTTCCTTAGCTTCTCTGCTGGCTGTCAGAAAGTTATTAACAAAGTTGGTTGCACCCTGTAGTCTGGACCAGCAGATTGCTAAGCGGGGCGCCATATTGTGGTATTTGGTGTGGCGTTCGTTCTTTAATAGCAAATGCTATAGGGGTAAATGGGTTGATTTTCTATGCATAGGCAGCTGATAAGTATTGTACATGACAAATATATAAATTCTATTTAAAAGTACACTATATAATAGAGTATTTTATCAGGTGCTTTTTTTTGACATTTGGTGCTATGGAAAAGCCCAAAGTAAATAATGAGTTTCCCGAGTTCGGGCACATAGCCGAAAGGCTCCGCGTGCTAAGGAAGGCTAAGGGGTATTCCAACTACGAGCACATTGCCTTTGACCTTGGCATGAGCAGGAGCGCCTACTGGAAATTGGAGTCGGGAGCCAACTTCGAGCTGAAGACCCTTATTAAGGTATGCAGGCTTCTTGATGTTACCCTTGAAGAATTTTTTGCGGGCGTTAACGTACCATATTCGCAGAAATAATTTGCTGTTTCGCCGGCACTAATAATCTCAAAACGTGATGTTTTTTAGTTAAAGTTTTTTATTAATGTCTGTTTGTCAATTGTTTATCATATTTTTGCGGTTCACTTCTGCCTAGTCTGAATTTTTGCAAATTTCCCTCCGTTCTATCCCTCAGGCGAGTAATAAGATAGCCTATGGAAAATTTAAAAATTTGTCTGGTCGACGATGACCACGAAGACAGGGAACTGTTTAAGGATGCATTCGATGAACTCGTGTCTGGAAATGAGCTTATGACATTCGATGGTGGTTTGGAACTACTAGATTACCTCAACCGCTGCGGACAGATTCCCGACATTGTCTTTCTGGACCTAAACATGCCGGTAATGTCCGGTTTTGAAACCCTTAGGAGAATACGTGAGAACGACTGCTGGAAGTCCCTTTCCGTTGCCATATATTCCACCTCCTCTGCCGAAACAGATATAGAAAAAGCACTTATCGAAGGCGCCAATATCTATATCAAAAAACCTAGCAGTTTTGGTTGTCTTAAGGATGTCATTGGTAAGGTGATGAAAACCAACTGGCAGTACCATGCTTCGGAACTAAGCCACGAAACCTTTCTGCTTGTCGTATAGGCATACGATCAGTTAAGTTTTGTTTCGGGCATTATTTTTTTATTACAAGATGTCTCATTTCAGGACTATTGAGCATACGGCCGATTTCTGCGTCAATAATGTCTTTTATGTCCTGTTTGACCTGTATAAAATTTCTCTGAACCATTGAATTATCAATTTTTCGGATTACTTGTATTTCCTTATAAGCTGCTTCCTCTTTTTTAAGCGAGGCATGGTCGTTCTGGATTTCGCAGTGGAAGGTCTTCAGCTCGATTTTGTTATCGGGATCATCAGCGACCATCCCTACAAATTCGCCACTGGAAAGGCTTGAAATTTTTGAGGGCGGAATGGCTGCTTCCAATTGTTTGGAACGGCTGATAGAGGTATCGTTCCGGTTAATGGAAAGGCTTTCCCTGTCCTGCATAATTTTCCCAAATCTTTCGCTTAACTGTTTGGCGGTATCTCCCGTAACCTGACCTGAGATGATATTTCCCGTGATATTCATAATGACGTCGGCCTGTTCACGTCCGTAGTCTTTTCGTAGCTGGCTAAAGTCCTGAATTCCCAGGCAGGTGGCTACTTTATTGGAACGTGCTGTGGCAATCAGCGAGTCGATACCATTCAGGTAAATGGTGGGAAACTCGTCAAAAATAAGGCTGCTTTTGACCTTTCCTTTTTTATTTACCTGCTTTACTAAGCGGTTTACATATAGGGAGAGGACGGCTCCGTAAATTTGTATCTTTTGGGGATTGTTTCCCATGCATACAATCTTCGGATCGTGTGGATTGTTGATGTCCAGATTAAAATCATTGCCAGAAAGCACGTAGTATAACTGCGGTGAGGCCAGCCTTGCCATCGCGATTTTGGCACTGGCAATCTGTCCTTCTAGCTGTTCCATTACGTCATTGAGATAAGCCGTTACAAATGGGTTGATAAGTACTTCTATTTCTTTTTCGGTACGAAGCAGGGTGAAGAGGCTATCATAGTCGGCCTGCATCAGTTCTATAACATGCGGGAGCGTACAGAACTCACCATCATTAAATTTTCTAAGGTACCATATCACAGCGGTCAAAAAGTTGATAGGGGACTCTACGAAAAAGTCTCCCTGTTTCTTAATCCACTCGCGGTTCAAGCCCAGCAAGATAGTTCTCGCCGATTCGGCGGCGTCCGTGATATCGGTCATTGCGGAAGGTTCCAATGCATTGCAGCGGTTTGTCCGTGCCAGGTCGTCAAAATTGATGACGTAGAATTTAGGTGGAATAGGGTAAGCGTGCCTGTGCTGTAGCCATGTGTTATAGGCGATGCGTGAAAGGTCGTCGAACTTGAAATCGTAGACGAACATCGCGTGGCCTTTGGCGATGTGTTGGGTAATAAAATGCCTGATAACGAAGTAACTTTTCCCGGCTCCAGGTGTACCCATCACAAGCGTCCCGCGATGCGGGTTTATTAGATTCACCCAACTTTGCCTGTACTTGTGCTTTAATCTATATCTTGCGGGAAGGTTCACCGAATATTCATTTTCCAAAAGCCTTTCTTCCTGAGGGAAGGTCTCATTTTCCCTGTTGAATATATCTTTGCCGTTTAGCCCGTCCTTTATAATTCTGGAAAGCAACGTACCACCCGTCAGTACCAAAAGGAAACCTGTAGTAGTAACGGTAATATATAGGATGGCAATTATATTTCTGGGTAGTTGTACCAGCATTATCAGATAGGAAATAAAATACAATACCAGTCCGGAAATTATATAGGCGAAAGCTGTGCGGTGGTCCAATTTTTCATCCTTTCGGCCCTTGGCTCCCAACAGGGATATAAAAAGAAAGCCAAGTGAAATAAGTTTGGCCGTCACAAAATTTTTGAGTAGGCCTGTACGGTAAATATTTTCCAAAATGCGGTCGCTGAAACCGCTGGCCAGCCCCCAGAGATGGAATGCTGCATAGCAACAATAATAGAAGTGTATTACCAATAAGATGATACTTATCAGTCTAGTCATGTCGAGTATCTTCCTCAGCGCCTGTTCGTTCTCTCCTGTACTCATAATTATAGATTTTAGCGGTTACTGATTTCCGTCTGGTTTATTTCTTCTTTTTCTCCTTTTCTTCTTTTTTTTGAACTGCCCTGAAACATGGTCTGCGGTGTGGACGGGGTGCATAAGGGTTTCTATGATGTCCTTGCCAAGCGCCTCTTTTGCGATAGAGGTCTCAGGATGCATGGTAACTTTGGGAGTGATGTCAAAAGCAGGAGTTTGCGGCAATTGGAGCGGCCTGATTTCTGCCTGCGTTGGATTTAGCTGCTTGGTTTGCAAATCTTGCCCAGTAGCAGTTTGGGCATGGCATCTTTCCAGCATTCCCTTTGCGCTATAAGCCTTGCCCAAGACACTGCCGTTAAATACACATTTGGTCGTATGGTCGATATAGGTAATACCGTAAAGCTGCCCTTCGTTACTTCTGCGCTCGCATATGATGATGCCCTGCCTTTGTAGTTGTGCAGAAAGTTCCCTGAATGGTATTTTTCTGTCTTTTAGCAATAGGTCGATAGCGTTTCTTATCCTCTGCTTAAATGGCTGTCTTTTCTTATCGTTTTCGGCATACCTGTTGGCCAAGTTTTGTAATGTTGGTGTGCTATAAAAGCTGCTTGCCTTTATTGGGACACCCACCGGATTCTGGTGGCTGTCGATGATACGGTACAATAGCCCGTTGTGCCGAAAGGTCCTTGAATCTTCGGTACCGCGTTCGGCCTGAACATTGAACAGCCGCAGGACTGCATTGAGTTCAGGAAGGGAGGCATAACGGTAATTTCCGATTACAAAATCCAGTACATTTTGGATGGCCCTCTTTGACTGTATTTTGCCATAGTGCACGACTTGAGGACTTACAGGTTGCGCAATATACCGTTGTCTTTTTTGGTCTTCCGCCCTGACCAGATTGTACTCTTTTTCAATGGCCTTTCTTGCCGGTTCTGACTTTCTGATGCCTAGATGATGGAGGTCTATTCGGCTGCCATCCCGCCTGATATTATTGGTTACGATATGCAGGTGGGGGTGGCCCGAATCAAAGTGCTGGTAGACCAAGAAGGGCTGTTCCCCGAATCCAATTTCCCGCATGTACTTAGTAGCTATTTCCCTAAGCGTGTCCTTTCCCAATCCTTCTTCGGAGGGGGCAAAATTGAGCGAAATATGGACGCTGTTTCTGCTAACGTTGGTGTTAAGGGCCAAATGCCTTTCCTGTAGGGAAAGTTTCATTTTGAGGCTCAGATTTTCGGGATCCAATGGATAATTTTCGGCACCAATTATTGAAGCGGCGCCCTCTGCGACCTTGTTTTCGTTATAGTTGAAAATACGGTGGATTGAGTGCCCTGTTTTGATTACAGCAACCATCTTTCCGCCATTTTTTTCATGTGCAATCTTATCTCGTCAACCTTGTTGGAAAGGGTCCTTTTTTCAAGTTCGTATGCCGTGAACCAGTCCTTAAATTCATCTGAATTTTCGATAGTGTTCAGTCGCTTTACGGCCTGGTTGAAGTTGTTTCCGATATGGTTTAATTCCGTCCGTAACCTGCCTAATTCGGCAATGGCTTCGTCCTCGGTTTTGCTTCTGTAAATGGTTATGATAGGCTTGTCAAAGAGGTGCCTGCGTATGTAGTCACTTAATTTTCGGCAGGCAGTTGCCTTCCATTTTTTTTCCAAAAGCTGGTATTCCTGCAATGTCAACCTGCATTTAATAATGCGGATTCGGTTTGATTTTTTCTCTTCCATCACTTATCGTTTTCACTTATCAATCCACTAAATACATGGTGGTCGCTATCCACCCACGAGTTCCGAGTAAAGGGTGGCAAGATGTCGGTTGTGTCCACAACCGTTCATCTTGCCGTTTGCACCAAAGAGGCAAACTGCCAGTTTCCTATCAAGATTTTAAGAATTTCCAACGTTCCTGCACCTGATAAAAACTCCTGTTGTGACAGGGAAAACCTGATTCTGCAAGTTTCCTTTTTTTGCCTCCAGGCCTATACACTACATTACGAAATTAGAAAGCATGTTTGGGATTTACCTATCCTAGGTATATTTTACTTAGGGTGCCAATGGTTTTAAGGATTACTTTTGTGACTGTAACTTTTATTAATTTAAAACACAGAGTTTATGATGACGTCAAGTGAAGTGGCCCAAGTGTTTGATACCATTTTGAGTATCCCGGGCATGAGTGAGGTGGTGAAGATTGACCTTAAAATTTCTCGAAAAAATGTACTGTTGCTCAACCATGTTATCGAACGTGGATTGGCAGCCAAAGGAGACGATAAGACAAGCAACCTTCTAGCAATTGTGCCAAAAGAAAACCTTTCCGATTTAAAAACTATTTCAGAGGACTGCTTGCAGAAAGCGGGACTTGTTGAGTTAAGTGAGAAGCTTTCCGCATTATCAATTGGAAAGCTGTAAGTGAGAGCAATAGAGGACATGATGAAAAGCTGCCATATTTGACTATGGCAGCTTTATTTTTTTAGACATACGTCAGACTGAAAGTTAGCTCGCCTGACACTTTTGACAGGCCCGTGCCATCAGCCTGAACGGTAATCGTATTGGTTGAAGAATTCCATTTGGAATAGCCTGGGTTACCTGGCTTGTCCGGATAGTTCAGGTTGATTTGCAAACGGTTGTTAAAACCGAAGGAACATTGCTGCCCATAGTAGTTGGTTACAGTATTGCTTATGTAATCCAGATAGGCCAGCTGGGCAACAGTAAATGAAAAATGACTGGCCATCCACGACTTGAAGTTGTTGGCAATCGCATCAGCTTCGACAGCTAGGTCTGGGTCCGGAAGTGCATACAATTGGTCGAGCAGATCCTGCACCCCTTGCGGTGTAAACGGAAATAACGGCATATTATAAAAAATTAAGGTTACGTGCTAGTGAGTGGGAGTGGTGTACACAAATATAACTAAAACATTTTTTGTACCTTTATTCTTTCAACAATCTTTTGCCACTACGCAAAATAAAAACAGCAAACTTTATGGAATCGGTCTCGTACAACAATAGGAGGCTCCGTCTGCTCTCAGCTGCAATTGCGTCCATTTACATCGTATTCCACGGCATTCCCGTAGACCTTGTCAGGGCATTTTCTTCCCCTGCTTTTTATGTGGCGGTGGCCGTCAGCTTTACGATTTCGCTGCTTTTGGTAAATACCGTACATACCGTTACCGTATGGCTTGACAAAAGATGTCCCTGGCGTCTGCGTCCATTTGAACGGGGCGGTTTACAGTTGATTTTTGGAGTAGTCGTACCGGCATTAATAGATCTGCTATTAGTATCGGTATACTTCGGATTTCTGGGTGAAAGCGTAATGGAAAATGGTTTTCTCCTTATCGATTTCCCAGTCATCATCTGCCTGATAATATTTTTAAACCTGTACTACCTAATCCATTATCTGTTGCTTACAGAGGGGAAGCCTTTGGAAGACAGAGCGAAGGGATATCCTTTGTTTTCTTTAGCGAAAGGAGATGATAAAGGCACGCTGCCAACTTCGTTGAATATCCATTA
This sequence comes from Flavobacterium sp. 38-13, assembly GCF_001899155.1. NCBI lineage: Bacteria > Pseudomonadati > Bacteroidota > Flavobacteriia > Flavobacteriales > Flavobacteriaceae > Flavobacterium > Flavobacterium sp. 38-13. Next base: position 122,435 of record NZ_MKVG01000006.1, on the reverse strand, counting down.
TAATGGCCAGCATCTTTTTTTCAATGTGGAGAATGACATCATGTTTTTTTACAGGGAAGGCAAGCGCGTTAAATGTACGACCTTCCATGGGAACCGGTATCCTGTGAATGCTTCCATCTCGGATTTGGAAGAACGTTTTACAGGCACCCGACTTTGCCGTATAAGCAGGTCAACCATTATCAACTACAAAATGGTCAAGGGCTATAATGCGGGAACAAAAAGAAATACAGCGGAGCTAATTATCAGACCCGATTACCAGCCATATATCAAAGATTGGCAAAGTCACGAATTTGTGGTTACAAAGGAATTTTTGAAGCAGTTCAAAGAAGGACTACAGGAATTATAGGCCAGTACTTTTTTCTGTCGGTTTCATGACCATTTTTTGTCGGTTTCATTCCCAATCCTGTCGGTTTCGTGCCCAATGGATCGGTACCCTCTTGTTTCGCATTGTGTTACGTGAATACATTTGTGTTGTTCGCATTCGGCGATTGTATAACCAAATCTGTAATTGTGATGAGAGCGAGAAAATTGTTTGTCGAAGTTACCGTAGCGCTTCTGGTTGTTCTTTTCCTGCATACGGCCATCAGTAAATTTTTGGACTTTAAGGGTTTCGTTTATGACCTGAACAACCAGCCGTTCCCCAATAGCTTCACGCCATATTTGGCATGGTTAATTCCGCTTACGGAATTGGTCATTGTCTGCTTCCTCCTTTTTGAGAAGACGAGATTGGCGGGATTGTATGCTTCCCTTGTTTTGATGTCGGCTTTCACAGTTTACACCTGTTTGGTGTTGCTTGATGTTTTTGCCTATGTCCCTTGCAGTTGTGGGGGAGTTGTGAGCTACCTGACTTGGGCGCAGCACTTTTTCTTCAATCTGTTTTTTGTCGTGATTATCAGTATCGCAATTGTTTTGAATAGAAGCAAGTCGTTCCGTTTTGAACGGACCTAACCATACAAAAGGATATTCCTGGCCGGAATAGAAAGGGGAAGCCGAAAACCTTCAAAAAAGAGTAGGCAAACCAATAAAACTTTACGATTATGAAAAATTTTAAATTATTGCTTGCTTTGGCCATTGTGCTAGGTGCAGGCAGCGCGTTTACAACAATTAAAGAGGATTCAACTACAATTTATGTAAAAGTTGATGGAGTGTTTACACCTCAAGATGAGGCTGGCTCAGGAAGATGTATCGATCAGGATAATGACCATTGCCAATACACCCTTGTTTCGCCGAATAACTATCAGCCGGTTCCGGGTGACGTTGACCGCGCTTGGGAATCACTTTAAAATAGAATGGGATGTAGTTTTACATCCCATTTTTACTTTTCTTGGTAAAGCGCTTTATTAATTTGATCAACCATATTTTTATTTTCTTTCGACAGGTTAGAATCAAGCAAAATACCCTGCCTGTTAACCAGAAAAAGGTAAGGTGCCCCTTGAAGCCCATAATGCTTAACAAACGGATGCTCAAACGCCACTCCGCCGCTGAATAAATCAATTGAACGATAGCTGGTATATAAACCAGACTTTAAGCTCTTCATCCATGTCTTTTTATACTTATCGAGGTTGATGGTGATAAAAACTATTTCTTTTTCACTTTTATACAGTGGCAGAATATTTTCCTTTAAATTCTTAGATAGTTCTACGCACGGGACACAATTAGTAAACCAGAAATCGATAACAACTACCTTTCCCTTAAACTCAGATATCTTTCTTATTTTTCCAGTGCTGTCGGGCATGGCAAAATCCATTAAAGGTCGCTTCGAGTATGAAGAAATGAGCCGTTCCCTTAGAAAGTGAACGGATGTTTTTGACTTAAAGCTATTGGCTGCATTTTTAAGGCATCCTTCATACTCTTCGCTGTCTCCATCAGGCGACGCTAGCAGATAGAATGTCAGAACCTTCTCCCTTAAAGTACCAGAATATTCGGAACTTATCTTTTGGCAGATTTCGTATATTGTTTTGCTTTCGGATCCTTTATCAAACATTAATTTTGCAACTGCCAACCTGTACAAGAATTTGATCTGGTTTGGACTACGGGATATTATTGCAGCATCGGCTGTATCCAAGTATCTCCTGGATTCTGTTTCGAACAATTGCCTAACCTCGGCACTCCCTTTCGAATAAGCAAAATCATAGATGAACCATCGCATTCTAGCTTCAGCAAAATAACCTTTCACATCAGCTTTAATCATTTTTGCAAATAGAGGTGGAATACTATCTTTTGCGAGATCAATTATTTTTTCAGCCAGTTTTTCTCTTTTGTCGGTTCTCGGAATTAATCTGTTGAAGAAAATCATACCGTTCAGGTCTTTAGAATGTACAAGTGGGAGCAATTCATGTTCGGAACCTGCAAGTGGATACAGTACATTCTGTATCGCGTAGCTACAGTTATACTTAGGAGATCCGTTGCCTGTAAATTTCACGGCTGCAGCGTATGATGTTTCACTGTAGGAAAGGTATATTCTATCACCAGCATTTATGAGCTGGTTAGTGATAAATCTGGTGCCGTTACCCCATATGGTAATATCCAAACGTTCCATGTCGGACCTCACATCTCTCCTGAAGCTGAAGCGCCCTTGGTTGTCGCATTTGACCGTAACGGTATTGCTATTGATCTTGTTATATATAAACTCTGGCGTTATCCTAAATGATATGGAATCGGCAGGCAAACCATTTATCCATACAGTTCCCGAAATCGAAGCAAATGAACTAGCTTTAGCTAAATTGGTATTCCCAAATGCAAATACGAGCATGAGCAAGGGCAAATATATCTTAGAGATTTTCATGCTATCGGATGTTTTGTTGGATACCAGTAACTCTTATCTCTTCCGGAGGTATTGGATAGATATATCTAGGGTCATTAGGGGGAATAGAATATACCGTGCCTCTTACCGTTCGAGATAGTTCTACCGCAAAGTCACGTTCCTTGTTCAGCCTCCGCAAGTCTATCCATCTGCTAATGCCATTAAAGGGAATTTCCTTCCTGCGTTCTCTGAGAACAATCGCCAATGCCTGTTTAGCATCTGCGGCGCTTAGGGCTGTAAAACTTCCTGTGCGATATCTTTTGTTCAGAAGTTTATTTAAATGCTGGAGAGAAGCATCTTTATTTCCGTTACGTGCTTCGCATTCAGCACTTATCAGGTACATTTCATTTAGGGCAATTCCGCAGAAGATAGCAGAGTTCTCACCAGTGTAGTATCCTTTAAATTTTATCTGCGAAGGAATGGAAGTGTTGAAGAATAGCGTCTTGCGGAGATCATCGGTATCATACATCTGGTAAAGAAAATCCGGTACCAGCATTCTTGAATTTGTCGATATAGTGACACCGGTCATAATGCAATGATACACCACTTCTGGGTTTCCGGCTGCGAATGTTGGAAATGGAAAAGCGAGTGCTGCGTTCAGGTTATTGAAGTCGATAAGGACATTATCTTGCTCGAGCACGGCATTAGAATATTTGAGTGCACGCACATAGTCGCCGATTGAAAGATAGACTTTTGCAAGGAGGCCTCGGGCGGCAGATTTTGACGCTCTGGTCTTGTACACCGCAATGCTGGGCAGGATAGATTCAGCTTCTAATAAATCATCGATAATCTGCTGGTAAGTTTGCAGTACAGTAGATCTAGAAACTTTTTCTTGTACCGCTGAAGTCATTTTTAGCACAATTCCAAGATCCGTATCAGCAGTTTCCTTGTCATATTGTTTTGCAAATTGTGATGCCAGATTGAAAAAGGCTTTAGCCCTTATAAATAAGGCATCGCCCTTAATAGAATTGTATTCGCTAGTATTTTGTGCCTTGTCGATTTTTTTGAGTCCGTCAAGGACTACATTTGCAATGCCGACATGCTGATAGGAAGCCCTCCAGTCGAAACCGATCCCGCCTTCATAAATTTCTTTTGACCAAGTATATGAATTTCTTAAGTAAGCTCCTGAAAGAGATGTATATACGGCATCAGTAATATAATAATTATCACTTCCGATAAAGCCGAGTGCCGGCTCGCTTTCGTTCAAAGTCTGGTCGTTGTCCAGAAGAGCCCGATAATCCTGTAACGTCGTGGGAACAACATCGCTTTTATTTGATTTAACATCGAGCCATTTTTCTTGTTTTTCGCAGGATGCCATCATGAACCCCGCAATAAGTAATATATGTGTTTTTTTCATAATTATAGTTTTAGAAAGAGGTTCTGATGCCTACCGCAAAAGTTCTTGGATTTGGAAGCGCATACCTTGTTATAAAGTCTGGATCAATGCCTTCCTTGTTTGCCCGCCACAATATTCCGACATTATTGATATAGGCGTAGATATGCAGCCTTTCTACCGGCAATTTTCTGAAATTTGCCTTATTGATGTCATAGCCAATTGTAATGTCTTGCAACCTTACATGGTCGGCTTCAAGTACATTTGCTTCCGAAGCTTTGAAAAATGCTGTTCGATTTGCATTACTTGGATAAATAGCTGATGGCACATTTGTGACATTTTCATCACCTGGAATTTTCCAACGTCGGGAAAAATCCGAATTGGTGCCCAAAGCGTTTAAGGCATCTGCAAGGTTTCCGCTAGCCGTTGTCTTGCGAAAGTAATAATCAAACTTGTAGCTGACGTTTGCTGAAACTGTAATAGATTTCCATTTAAAAGTATTTATGATACTACCGAATTTTTTAGGTCTTGATGAGCCATGAAAAGTAATATTGTCAACGTTCGAATTTTGGATGATTGCTAAATAGTCTTTGCTCACTTCCCCATTCAAAAAGCCTTGAGGATCGCCATTGCTGGGGTCAAGGCCAGCCCACTTATAACTGTAAACTCCATAAAGGGGTCTTCCGACGATTGCAAACAGTCCAGTACCTTCAATCAGTCCCTCGGTGGCGGAATTCCCCACCAGGGCGGTCGAAGTGTACTTAAGGTCAAAAGACGTAACCTTATCCGAAAGATAGCTGAACAGCAGACTCGTGTTCCATTTGAAATTGCCTTTAAAGTTCTCTGAGTTAAGCTGTATGTCAATCCCCTCAGTTTTAGTTGAGGCAGAATTACCTTTATAGGATAAAAAGCCAGCGGAAGGGGCAAGCACGATGTTCTCGATGAGATCCATGCCTTTTTTCTGATATAATTCAATTGTGCCAGAAACTCTATTTTCCTTGGCAGAAAAGTCTATGCCTAAGTTTAAATTTTTTACCCTTTCCCACCTTAGCAGATCATTCGGTGGCCTTGTTATAAGCGCATATCGTGAGCCCGTCCTTACGCTGGTCATATATTGGGCGGTGAGGTAGGAGGAGGCATTGTAAACATTCCCATTATAGCCATAAGTAGCCCTCAATTTAAGTTGCGGGATCAACGGGAAATTGTAAAATGGCTCCTTGTCAATAATCCATCCCAACCCAGCAGACCATAAGGGAGTGATTTTATCGTTAGCTCTTGTTCCAAAGATATTTGCTCCGTCTTTTCTGCCACTGGCAGAAAGAATGTACCTGTTATTGAAAGTATAAGCGAAATTAGCAAAATAGGAAACAAACCTGTTCAAAGTTCCGGTGACTTCAGATGGAGTAGACTGGATTCGCTGGCTGCCTGATGGATTAACCGGTAAGAAATCTGCGAAGTTAATATTGCTTGCTGCGGTCCCTAATTCGTTGTCGTAGCCATATGATCTTCTTGTAAATGATTCAGTACTAACTTGCCTTACCTCAAAACCTGCAATTCCATCAATCTGGTGGCGTGGGCTTATTACGTGATTATAGTTTAGTTGCCCACGAAAATTTTGAGCTTCAAGATTATTGGTACCCAAATCAAGAATGCTTCCTCTTGGGACTGGATAAGAAAAAGCGCCTGCCGGACTACGGACAGAAAACCTATTGATCAGGTTTCTCGTTTCAAAGGCCTGCATAGGCTGATGATTCCTAGAATTGCTCTGCTGCTTTTCGAATTGGTATTGAAGCGAAACACCAAAAACCTTCAAAAACTTATAGTCCAGCGACGAACGCAAGATTACTTCAGATATTTTCGAAGTTATATCTGCAAGCTCCAACTCATCCAAAGGGCGATAGGTCCAATCCAAAAAGCCTAACCCTGCTGCATTATTAATATAGTCATTTCTAAACAGCTTCGGAATTACTAATGGATTGCCATGTTCGTCCGCAAATTCTGCGTAGGGATATAGTGGTTTTGAAGGGTCCGAAGTAATTCTGTTAAAGGTTAAAAAGGATGAGCTGTTGACCGCATTGTTTTGGAGGTAACTCAAGCCCGTTGTTAGTGTAATGTTTTTTAGCACAATAAAATTTCCTGCTGCCCGTAGTGTAAGACGTTCGGTACTATTTTTAGTCAAGTTAGCTAGGTTATTGTCAAGCCCTGCAGAGAAGGTATAGCTCGAAGTGGAATTCCCACCCAATATATTTAACGCATATTGCTGATTGACGCTTTTCCTGTAGAAATACTTACTGTAATCATTCCTGACATCCAACTCCTTGAGGCGGCGTAGCTGCATTTCTGCGTCAATTGCTGAAATTGTACCATTTCTTTGTTTCAAAAAAATTTCAACTGCTGGAGACAGGACAGGGTATTGAATAGTATTATTTATGTCTGCATCGTAGAAGCCCTGTGAGAAAAGGTTTTTTTCTACATCAATATATTCTGGTGCTTCCACAAAGTCTCTCGATTGGAATATGTCAGGTTTGGCACCGAATGTTGCATTTGCATTTAGTGTAATTAATACCGGCTGGTTGTACTTGGCTCGTTTAGTCGTAAGAACTATAACGCCATTTCCAGCTCTGGATCCCCAAATAGAAGCTGCGGCTGCATCTTTAAGTATCGAGATGCTTTCGATATCATTTGGATTTATGTTAGATAGATCTCCCTCGTATGGAAAATTGTCCACAACGATTAATGGATTTGCGTTTACGTTAATGTCAAGAGTACTTCGTCCCCGAATAGCGATTCCAGTCTGTTCGTTTCTTCCAAGTGTATTTTTGTTAAACACCATACCGCTGGTAATATTTTCTAGCCGGTCTAATATATTTGTGCTTATCCTTCTATTTAACATTTCATTGCCTATCACGACAAATGACCCGGTGGCCCTTTCCCTTGGAATTGTCTGATAGCCTGTGGAAACAATTGAGACTTCCGTAAGGCTTGTGGGAACTGGGTGCAGTTTAGCACTAATGTCACTGGCGGCCTTCACTTCTGTTGTCTCAAAACCGATGTATGAAACCATAAGTATATCGCCCTCATCTACCTCTATAAGTGTAAACTTGCCTTCTCTATCGGCAACGGCAGTTCTATTGTTCTTTACAACTTTTACGGATGCTCCGGGCAATGGTAAGCCTTCCTCGCTAGTTACGGTACCGCTAACCGTAATTTTATCCTTCCGACTTTTGCCGGGAAGTGTTGGTGTATTTTCCTTTTTTTTAATGACGATGGTCTTTCCCACCATTTCATAAGTAAGAGGCTGGTTTTTAAAGAGCAGGTCAAGGACTTCCTTTAAATTTCTGTTCTGTACGTCAATGGTCACTTTTGTACTGTTCTTCAGTGTGCCTTCCTCGTGGAAGAAAAGGTATCCCGTCTGTTTTTGGAGCGTTTCAAAAACACGCTCGAGAGGCTGTTGGTTTGCATTAAGGTTTACCTTTTGTCCGTAGGTTTTTGGTAAATAGCAAATGGAGAGGCACAACGCAGCCATAAGCCAGGCAAATTGGCGATGTATCTGCCTCCTAAAGGAGGCGTGGGATTCAGGATTTCGGATAAGAATATCCGATTGCTTCCGGTTACGCAGACGGCGCAGCCAAAAGCATTGGGAAAAAATCATACTTTTGTGTTGTTGGGTTAGTTGATGAATTACTTGTGTAGTGGTTTTGTTAGCCCCAACTTAGCCAGCAATTACTCGTCACAGTATTGCTGGCATTTTTATTACTGGGGCCTAATTAACTTATTTAACTATCCATTAAATTTTTACGGCATAGGCACGGGGTTTAGGGTTCAACAATCAGTTTTCTGTTCTTGTGGTCATTCATCAGTGTGAAATGAATATCGTTGAGCATTAGTATCTTAAGTAGTTCTGAAAGGTCAGCATCCCGATGTACGCCACCTGTAAAATATCTTTCCTCTACGTTACCCTTAAATTCGACCTGTACGTCATACCATCTGGAAACCTGACGCATGATGGTCCTAAGCGGGGCTTTTTTGAAATAGAAGAGTCCTTTCTGCCAAGCCATGACTGACTCCATATCTGCCGTGCCGACATTAGTCCGGTCTTTGGAAGTTGCTGCCATTTCGCCGGGACGTAAAGTAAAGGTCTGTTGTTTCCCTATTGTCTCTGTAATCCTCACGGAGCCTTCAGTCAGGGTAGTAACGGCCTGCGGTTCATCAATGTAGCTGTTGATGTTGAAATGCGTTCCCAAAACCTCAATCTTCTGGCGTTCGGTCCGAACGATAAACGGCTTATCCCTGTCCTTTGCCACTTCAAAGTATGCTTCGCCATCAAGCCTGATTTCACGGCGGCCTTTTCCTGCAAAGCTTACGGGATAAATAATCTTGGTTCCGGCATTCAGCCAGATCTTTGTTCCGTCAGAAATGGTAACCGAATATTTACCGCCATTGGGGACTTCCAGTTGGTTGGTGGCACTACTTTCCAGTTTATTCACATTATAGACGATTTCGCCATCCTGCTGGCTGATGCTGGCGCCACTTTCTTTGGCTACCTCAGGATTGGCGGTATTGCCGAGTTCAACCTTCCGGCCGTTGGATAGGGACAGTGTGGCCTTTTCAGTTCCCGCGGGCAGGCTAATCTGGGCATCCGCAATAATCTCGACCTGTTTCTTTTTATCCCCGATAATAACGAGAACTGCCATTCCTACTAACAGTAATGCAGCAATGGCAATCCTGAACAGTGTAGTCTGGTAGAAGGGCTTCGGACGTGTCCTCTCGAAAATATGCCTTTCGGCATTTTGCGTAATGGCAAGAACCTCATTGCTATATGCGATACTCCCGTCCCTTTGCATTTCGGCAGAGATGAGTTCCAATAGTTCACTGTCCCCATCGGGGTCTTCCAAATAAGATAGGAGCTGGTCAAATTCCACTTCGGTACAGTTTCCGGAAATGTACCTTTCAAATAGTCGGCGTATATGTTCGTCTCTCTCCACGGCTTGTTTTTATTGTTAATACGCTCGGGAAAGGAAAACCAAACAGTGGAAAACGGAAAAAAATAAAAAAAACTACAGGATTCCCTGCAAAAGGAGTGCAGCCAGCAGGGGTGCCGGACTCTGGGCCTTCTGTAAAAGCGCCCGTAACGAACGGTTTGCCCTTGTCAGGTGATTGTTGACGGTGCCAATACTTATGTTCAGCAGCTCGGCCACTTCCTGATAGCTTCTTTCCTCAACCTTGCATAGCGTAAAGACGGCTCGCTGCTGCTCCGGTAGCATGGACAAAGCCTTATCGAGTAACAGCTTATCTTCTTTGTTATAGATCACTTTCTCAATAGGATCGTAGGTTACTGGTGATATCGCCAGAAGCTGCTCCCTTAATTTCTGATCACGGCCTGCTTTTCTAAAGTAATCGTGCGCAAGGTTTGATGCGATCTTGTATAGGTAGGCCCCAAGAGTCTTATCGGTATCTATTTTGGACCGCTGCTCCCATAGCCTGATAAAAAGCTCCTGTACCAGATCTTGGGAAAGTGCAGACGATCTTAGGACCCGCACTGCATTTTGTGCCATCTTTGATTTGTACCTGTGGAATATTTTTTCAAAGGCATTATGGTCCCCAGACTTTAGCCTTCGCAAAAGTTCCTGCTCGTCATATAGTTTCTGGGTTTTCATTGAAAAGTATCTTAAAATTACAAAGAAATTGGACGAAAACCAAGCGCAGGTTGATGCCCCGATTATAAAAATCAGTGAAATTGCGTTGAAATGTGGTGAAAGTTGTGGAGGGAGCGTAAAAGTTTGTAAGTTTATTTGTATCTTTCTGACAAGGTTAAAACCGTATTCCCATCTATTCGGAAACCGACAGCAATATCTGGCCAGGATAGTACTTGTTGTACGCACGGTTTTCATCTGCAAAGGATGTGAGATTTTCAACTCATAATGATTTCTATTGAGTATATCCAACAACACAATTTCCCCCACAGTGATGGCGCAAAGCCACGATTGTAATCGTGTTTTTTTCATGTGTCCTTTAATTTTTGGCCCGTAAATCCTATCTTTAAAAAAAGCATTAGGTTAAACGCCAACTAAGAATTGCTCGTATATGGAAATATCCGATAACTTTTCCGACCTGCCAAGTGCCGATTATTTTGCCTATCCGCTGGAATGGCTTGACCTGTTCGTCAATCTCACGTTAAACCCAGTAAAATCAAAGATAGCCCTGATTGATGAAGAGCAGATAGCCAGGATGTTGGAGGTACTGTCGCTGGAGGAGACCAAGCTCCAGCTGCTTATCAAGAAGCAGACTTTCGAGGTTGCCGACGAGGAAAGTATAAGGCTTACGGTCTGGCGCTACCACTCTTCTTTACTCACGCTGTTAAATACTTCACATGAGAATGATATAAACACGGCAAAGAAATATCCGCAACTAAGAAAAGTATTTAGGACGCTTTCGGCGACTATCGAGAACCTGCTTTCATTTTTGGAAATAAACTATCTGAAGTACCTGCACATGGACCTCGTTGTCCCTTCGAGCTATATGGCTTCAAGCAGGCTGGACCTGATGAAAAAGATTGACAGGTTGAAGGAGACAGCTGACACATACGAAAATTTAAGGCCATTGAAGGGAATTGTTTTCGAAATCCTTTATAAATTTACAATACCCGCCAATCGTAATTTTGAAATTACTTTCCGTTCACTTTTTTACAACAAGGAACTGGTTAGACGATTGGAAACCGTAAGGTGGGAGAGAAAGGAATCGGAGGTGTTGGACCAGCTCAATGAAATTCTGTTCCTGATGAACTTCAATAGTAGGGGATATATTGACTACATTATTGAAATGGTTCGTTCAAAGTTGGCAGATGATAAGACACCGACAGGCCAGCTCCGGATGTTGCATTATTACAGCAAGTTCTTTAAGCAATCGCACAGGAGGCCAGGGATCATGCTCGACCCCGACTATCATGATTTGGAAACGGTACTCGAGAAATGGATTGACAGTGAAATCAAATACGTGGAAGAGAAAGCCAAACTTGATGAAAGTGCCATCGGGCAGGGACAGGTAAGACAAAAGGTCAAGGCACCCGAAGTCAAGGCAGAGGATAAGATAAGATGTGCCCTTTCCAGTGACCAGACCGGATTGATTTTAAGGGCAGCGGATGAAGCAAGGATATTAGAGGCACGGTCCATGACTGAAGTTTTCAGGAGTATTGTGCCCTATCTGTCAACGCCCCATAGCGATAACCTTTCATATAACGGAATGCGGAGCAAATCGTATGTGCCGGAAGAAAGGGACAAGGAAAAGGCTATCGAAGCGCTGGAGCGGATGATTAAGAAGATTCGAGATTACTAACCATATAAATCAATTGACTATGAAACCAAATGCATTGATTATGCTGTTCTGCATTTTTCTAACTGCATGCAGCGAGAAGGAACTGACCAAAGATGAGGCGATCGAACTACTGGCAAAGGAAAAGGGTTATCCGCGAAGCATGGACTTTGACATATTTACAGCTGATCCCGAATATGCTAAAAAGCTTTTGGATGCCAACCTGGAAAGTAAAGGCTATGTGACCGTTCAGAAGACGCAGAAACTTGGTGAAATTGGAAATCCACTGATAGGTTTTACGGAAAGGGCAAAACCTTTCCTGCTACCTGCTACTGCTGAAGATGAAAAGATGGCAGTGCAAAAGGTAAGGATTGCTGATGAAGATGTGGTTGAAATTAGAAGTATTACTGAGGATAAAAGTTCAGGTACGGTAATGGTTTCTTATGTGACAAGTTTTAGGAATGCCACTCCTTTTGCGGTGCTTGTTAAAAACTTAGACAAGCCAAAGGATTTATCGGCTACATTCAGGTATGATGGCCAAAAATGGCTACTGGTTAAGAACAGGTAATAAGGAAACGGCTTGCTACAGGTCACGTGGATCTAAAAATTCGCTAATCTCCTCCTGCGGAATTTCATACTCAAATGTCTTTGGGCCATTCGGAAAATCATTACTTCTCACTGTAATTTCTATATTTATTTCCGTCGGTCGCGAAAAAACCAAAGCAATCTGGCCGTTAAAGATGTCGATTTGCTTACCCTTCTGTTTGGCGCGAAGAGCAGTATGTGTACCTTTACTAGGGGTGATTTCGTAGATGGAGTATTCCTTATAATTTTCAAACCTCACGTTCGTCTCCCTAAAATTGAATTGGGGAGTTACCTTACCTTGAAAAGATTGATAAGCCAACAAACTTTTCTCCTGGTCTTCCCTGAAAAAAATATATGCCAAATCTTGGGTGCACTTTGCCCTAACATTTTTTTTGTTGTAAATTTTAGCCTCGATGTCCAAATCTATCGAACGGTTTGACAGGTTGATGACGTCAACCCGTAAGTGTTTTATGTAACCCTTATACTTTAGCTCCTGAGACGTGAAACCCCATATTGAGAAATCAAAATCAATGTCGTTGCTACGGTCTTCAATACTGGAACGTTCCGCATAGATCTTTTCAAAGTCATCACGTCTCAGTTCCCGTGTGGAACTTCCGCTCCTCACAAAGCCGGTTCCCGCTCGGTATGTGGGACTTTTCGGCAGGTTGTCCCTATATTCATTTTTAAATAAGTAGGGTCCTTTGTCATTGTCAAATATCCTAAAATAGGCCAATCGGCTATCCTTATATACAAATTCCCTGTATTCAAAATTTATCTCTGGCTCAATATATTGATTTAGGAATTGTTGATAGGATGCCTGATCCTGCAACCCATCGATAGGTTTTAAACCTACCGCAGTACCACCTTTTTCTTCAATTCCTATAATAATGTACTTGTCCTCTTTGCTGGTCAGGTTGGCAAAAGCACACATATCTTTCAAAAACTCACCTTTCTTGGCATTACCCTTATCTATAGGGTACTGCTCCTGTTTAAAATCCAGTTTGGTGTTTTCGCTTTCGTTTTCAATAAGATTGATAACAATTTCCTTCATGAGAATTTTATATCGATGGTTTAAAGCAAATTTACAGGATTGCCCATAATTATTTGAAGTCAACAGCTCTAAAAAATAATAATAAGGTATTAGGCATTTACTTTTCTTCTGAGAATTTAAGCCACCGTATGTGCCTGTAAAAGTGAGGGTTTCTAAGGTTACAGAAAGGGTACCAGCAAAATGTTGTACTTGTAAGCCCTTGAAATCCAGGCTTTCTTTGTCCAAGAAATTTGATTGAAAAGCACGGCAGACAGCCCTGCGGGAAACAACAAAAAAAGGACAGATATGCTAAACAACATTTCATGGCAAGACTACCTGGGGATCATGGGAGCGGCCACCATTCTTTACTACATCATTATCGGATTTACGTATTTCCGTAACGACCTAAAGAAAGCACTTAACCGTAAACGGGGCAACAGCCGGGAAATGTTCGTGTACGAAGATACGGGAGATACAGGTCCGCTAGCCATGGCAATGGAAGTTCAGGAACCTTTAGAAATAGGCAATGAAATTGACCTTATAGAAGACCTTGCGGAAAAGCTTAGCAATACCCTTTCAGGTAAAACCAATCCAAACAAAGAGCAACTACAGGTATACATCGGGCAACTCTTCAGGGACTACCCGACCCTAAAGACATCAGGGCTCCGCGAATCGATCAGTGAGCTGGTCGTTTCCGAGTGCGAAAAAAATGGTATCGGTTTCCTTGGCAAAAGTGAAGTGGATCAGTTGTGGTAGGCAGCTGAGGAACCAGACCACAAGCGGAGGCAGTTTCCCCGCCCATCCCGATGCGATATGGCAAATGTGACGGAGAAAAGTGGGCATTGCGGCGGCGAAACCCTTTCGCTTAATTAAGTAAACCAAACCTTATCATAAATCATGTATATGAAAACGAACGTACAGAAATCAAGAGACAAAAAAATTACAAGGTTGGCAATGCTTGCGGCACTGCTACTAATGTTGGTTGCACAGTATCAGGCCTACGGGCAGGACGGGCTTGCCGGCATCAACGAGGCCAACCAAAAGGTTAGAAGCTATTTCGCTGCGGGAACCCAGCTGATGTATGCGATAGGTGCAATCCTTGGGCTGATAGGAGCGGTCAAGGTTTACCAGAAATGGAATGCGGGCGACCAAGATACCGGAAAGGTTGCCGCCGCCTGGTTCGGCTCATGCGTATTCCTTGTAGTAGTCGCAACCGTAATCCAGTCATTTTTCGGAGTCTAAACGGAGCAGGATGCAGCAGATACTACGTGAAAAGCTTTGGGACTACATCGTATCCCATAATCCGGAACTCATACTTGGCCTTCAGGATGAGTTTTCGGTGAAATCCTATCTGACTGAAAAGGTCAGTGCCGTCAGCCAGCTAATTGAAGCGATGAAGGCAGAACGGAAGCCACCATACATCATTGAGGAAGCCTGCCTTCAGGCAATGACCGCAGAGCTTAGACCTTCCAGGTTCCTATACATCCGGGAAATATTCGAAGAAGAATTTCCGGTACAGTTTGAGGCCCTACAGGAAAGCGGGACACTGACCTACGAAATTATAAACCTTATCAGGGAATGCCAGCCACTATTCGGTGAGCTGGGATTTAGGGAAAACGGGGAGTACGGCTTCCTGCGGTACGCGGTGATAGCGCAAATTGACGAATACCTGAAATAACAGGCTGGGTATTGAAAGTGAGAGAGAAAAAGAGGGAGAGAAGATGGCCTACAGTACAGTCGATACGCTTAACAAAAACATCCGTGCCCTTTCGGTGGCTTTGGGTTACCAGAAATCGGGATTGCTACCTGATGACGGTGCCCTTGCCCTGAAAGAATATGCCGGGTTTGGAGGCCTAAAAGCTATCCTTTACCCAGAAGGCGACCTTACCTCATGGATAAAGAGCGGCGCATCCAATGCCGATCTCAACCTGCATCCCCACGTGCAAAAGCTGCACAGGCTGCTGCGCGAAAATCTGGACGGAAAGGCGTATGAAGAAGCCCTATCCTCACTTAAAAACAGTGTCCTTACTGCCTTCTATACCCCAAGTTTTGTCCCGGAAACCATATACCAGGTACTTAAGGACAACGGCATCCAGCCCAAAAAGCTATATGAGCCCTCAGCAGGTTCGGGAATATTCATTTCCGAAGCCATCAAGGCATTTCCAAGCCTTACGAATATTACGTCTGTTGAAAAGGACCTTTTGACTGGAATGGTACTGACTGCCCTAAACAGTACAAACCACGTAAAAACCACTACGAAAATAAAGGGATTGGAAGAGACTTCAATTGATGAAAATGGCGGGTTTGATCTGGTGGCCAGCAATATACCATTCGGTAATTTCTCAGTCTATGATCCCGGGTACAGGAATTCGGCGATTACTGGAAAAATCCACAACTATTTTTTTGCCAAGGGATTGGACAAGCTGGCAGAGGGCGGCATCATGGCCTATATCACTACAGATGGCTTTTTGAACAGTCCTTCAAACATGGAGGCAAGGCGCTATCTTTTTGATCGGGCCGATTTTGTCGCATTGGCAGTGATGCCCGACAACCTGATGAAAGACTCAGGCAATACGGAAGCTCCCAACCACCTGCTAATTGTCCAGAAAAACAGTGCGAAAAAGGAGCTTTCGCAGGATGAGCAGCTGTTGGCGGTAACCGATAGGAAAGAGAACGATTTCGGCTCCTTTTTCCAGAACAGCTATATCCAGGAGCATCCTGAAATCATAATCGGGGAGGTCAGTGCCGGCAAAAACCAGTATGGGCATATCCATGACAAGGTCTGGGTATCGGACGACATCAATCAGGCTGCCGAGAGGCTAAAGGAGGTATTGACAAAGGCGATTGGCGCCAATCTTAAAAGGGATCTTTATCCCAATCTCGAACAAAGCGTTCCGGAAACAGTTCCAGAACTTGGTGCGGTCGGAAAGCTGACCTACCTGAGCATGCCAAGGAGCAGGGAGAACATCGCTCCTGTCCAACTTGGCCTGTTTGACAGCCTGCCTGCCGAAAATATTGGAAGGGCCTCTGCGTATGTGAGCGAAGCCGACACCATTGTGCTGCAAGAGACAGCCCGCATCATCGGAACCATACGTACGGAGGACAGGCCGGAACATGAAGTGGTCGTACTGCTCACGGCCAAACATAAAAAAAGCAGCAACTATCTCTATAAACTACGTTCCAACGTACGGGAAGTACAGCCAGGCGTAACGAATTGGATGGGCGGGCTGCAATTGGCAGCCCAGCTGTCCGAAATCAAGAACGTGCTGGCCACATACCAGCACAGCTTCCATTTTGAAGGCGACCAGACCTTTGCGGGACATTTTAAGTTCAGGCAGGAAGCGGAAAAGATTGTGCGGGAACTGCCAGCTTTCTATACGGAAGGAATGCTTGCAATCCATAACGAAAAAATAGGCCACGTTTCCACAATCGACAAAAGCACCGATGTGGTACATTTTGAAGCTATGGCCGACCAAAGGCAAAAGCAATTCTATGAGGGCTATGTGGCATTGCGGGATGCATACCTGAAGCTTTCCGCGTCTGAAATATCGGGAATGGCTGTTGCAGAAAGGGACAGGGAAGTGGTGAACAGGATGTATGATGTTTTTGTGGCCAGGTACGGACAGCTGAACGGTATGGACAACCGCAGGCTTATCCTAGCAGACGGCTATGGCGTTACCCTGCTTTCCTCTCTGGAACGCAGGGAAGGTAAGGCCCATGTCAAGTCCGACATCCTTACGCAGTCCATAGCCAAAAAGGAAGAACTGTTCAGGACCGAAAGTCCCTTGGATGCACTGGCCCACTGCCTGAATGAAAGGGGAAAAGTGGACATTGAATTTATATCGACCATCTTGGGAACGGATGCCGCTGCCACAATCAAGTCTCTGCACGGGCACGTCTATATCAATCCTTCATGGAATGAATGGCAGACCGCGGATGCCTACCTGAGCGGAAACGTTGTTGATAAGCTAAAAACGGCAAGAAAGTACTGCCTTGAACATCCCGACAATCCTTTTTTTGCCGCAAGTAGGGACGCTTTGGAAAAAGTACAGCCCGAACCCATTCCCTTTGAGCTGTTGGACTTTAACCTGGGTGAAAGGTGGATGCCGGAAAGGCACTTCAAGGAGTTCGCCAAAAAACTGTTCGAGCAGGAAACCGAAGTGGTCTATTTCCCATCCGTGGATACCTTTAAGGTCACGGCCAAGCATAATGCAAAGGTGGACAGGGAATTTGCGGTAACTCCAAAAAGCGGGCGCACGATGTATGGCTATACACTGCTGGAACATGCGCTGGAGAATACGGCGCCTTTTTTTACCTATGAAGTAACCGGAATTGACGGGAGTACAATCCGCAAACCCGACAATGAAGCCATACAGCTGGCCAGCCAGAAGATAGAGCAGATCCGCTCCTCTTTTACGGATTACCTTGAAGGGCTGTCGGAGGGGGACAAAGATGAAATTGCCGACCATTACAACGAAATCTTCAACTGCTATGTACTACGGGAATATGACGGTACGCATCTGACATTTCCAGGTCTCGATAAGAAATCTTTGGGCATCGCTGACCTTTACGGCTCGCAGAAGAACGCGGTATGGCGTATCGTACAAAATCGCGGAGCGCTGGTAGACCACGAGGTCGGACTTGGTAAAACGCTTACGATGGTGGTAGGGGCACAGGAACTTAAAAGGCTTTCCATTGTCAACAAACCGGCAATACTTGCGCTGAAGGCCAATATCGACCAGATTGCGGAAACCTACCAGAAGGCCTATCCAACAGCGCGTATCCTGTTTCCCGGCAAGGAAGATTTTACGCCTGCCAAACGGCTGCAACTTCTGCACGAGATCAAGAACAACAATTGGGACTGCATTATAATGACCCATGAACAGTTTGAGAAAATCCCACAATCCTATGAGATACAAAGGGAGATCCTGGAAACAGAACTGCTGGCAGTGGAACAAGATCTGGAAACTGCCGAGGAGCTTGGAACCGAAATCAGCAAGAAGATATTAAAGGGGCTCGAAATCCGCAAAAACAACCTGGGGAACAAGCTCAAAAGCATTGTCAGGAACATCGAAGAAAGAAAAGATGCCGGCATTACCTTTAAGGACCTGGGCATTGACCACCTATTCGTTGACGAGTCGCACAAGTTCAAGAACCTCACTTTTACGACAAGGCACAACCGCGTCGCGGGACTTGGAAATACGGAAGGCAGCATGAGGGCGCTGAACATGCTTTTTGCCGTGAGGACCCTTCAGGAGAAATTCGATGCCGACCTCTGCGCCACATTCCTGTCAGGTACTCCCATTAGCAACAGCCTTACGGAGATGTACCTTATTTTCAAGTATATGAGGCCCAGGGAAATGGCCAGGCAGCATATCGAAAATTTTGATGGCTGGGCTGCCGTATTCGCAAAAAAGACTACCGATTATGAATTCAATATCACCAATGAGATTGTAGCCAAGGAACGGTACAGGCATTTTATCAAGGTACCGGAACTGGCCCTGTTCTATAACGAGATTACGGACTATAAGACTGCCAAGCACATCAATCTCGACAAACCGGAAATTGAGGAGGTACTGGTAAATATTCCCCTGACACCGGACCAGGAGGAATTTTCCCAAAGGCTTATGGAGTTTGCCCGTACAGGAAACGGCCTATTGATCGACAGGCCGCCCCTTACCCCATCGGAGGATAATGCCAGAATGCTGATAGCGACCAACTATGCCAAGAAAATGGCGTTGGACATGAGGCTTGTCGGAGACCAGTACTCCGACCATCCAAATGAAAAGTCCAATGTGTGCAGCAGGAACGTTGCCGAAGTTTATGCCGAGAGCACGCCGCATAAGGGAACGCAGATTATTTTCTGCGATTTGGGTACACCGAGCAGTAAGGGCTTTAACCTATATCAGGCCCTGAAAGACAAGCTGGTAAATGATTTTGATATTCCGGCACACGAAATTGCCTTTATCCATGACTGGCAGGATCGCAAAAAACCACAGCTCTGCAAGCTGATGAACAACGGGGATGTCCGCATCCTGATAGGAAGTACCGAAATGGCAGGTACGGGCCTTAACGTGCAAAAGAGGATCGTTGCCATGCACCACCTGGATATTCCATGGACACCAAAAGATCTTGAACAGCGGAATGGTCGGGGGGCACGCCAGGGTAATCTCATCGCCAAGGAATTTTGCAACAACAAGGTAAAGAACTTCATTTATGCCAAAGAGAGATCACTGGATAACTACAAGTTCAATCTTCTGAAGAACAAGCAGCTTTTCATCTCGCAGATGAAAAACAACGAACTTCAGGTAAGGACGCTGGATGAAGGCGCAATGGACGAAAAGAGCGGTATGAACTTTTCAGAATACATTGCCATCCTTTCAGGCGATAATTCCCTGCTGGAAAAATCCAAGTTGGAAAAAAGGATAGCCGTGATGGAAAGCCTGAGGACCGCCCATTACCGGGAAGTAAGCAGGAACAAGTCTGCACTGAGGGAAAAAACAGAAAAAGCCGAGCGCAATGCCACATTACTCGCAAAGCTGAAGGGCGATTGCGAACTGTACCAGAGCAGGCTGGTACTTGAACCAGACGGAACAAAATCCAATCACATCCAGTTGACCGGGTTTAAAGGCAGCGATGCCGAGGCGGTAGGAAACCATATCATCAACCTGTACAAAGCTTGGAAACCGCAGAATGAAGGCAGCACGGAGCAAAAGATAGGAAGCCTATACGGTTTCGACCTTTACATCAGGCAGGAACGGGAACCCTACCGCATAGACGACGGGCTCGTACAATACAGGAGCTACAATAATTTCTATGCAACAACGGCCAACTCTGGGATAAAATATACCTATAACGACGGTTTTCCGAATATCGACAATCCAAAACTTTCCGCCCGCCATTTTTTGAATGCCATTGACAGGACTGTCACGCTTAAACAGCGGTACGAAAAGGAGCTCCTCGAATTTGAAAACGAAAGGCCGCAATTGGAAAGGCTTGCCGGAAAAGCCTTCGCGCAGGAAGAAGAACTTAAAAGCATGAAAAGCGAATTGGCCGGGCTGGAAGCCGACATAGCCAAAAAGCTTGGGGAGAAACAGATGGACAGGGACGGAAATGCCGAAGCGGATAACGAAGGGGTTTGCGAACCGGAGGAAGTGGAAATGGCAGAAATCATAGAGCCTGAAAAAACGGAACAGATTCCTACGCATAATTTGATGCAGCAGACCTATGCGGCCATGCGCAGGAACAATAGGATGAAATTCAGATAAGATCATAAAATAAAATCACAGATGGCAAATAGCGTATACAAGATCAATAAGGGAATCAACCAAAGTATTGAGTTCAAGGGACTAAAGGCGCAGTACATATGGTACCTGGGAGGAGGTATTGTAATCCTGATGGTAATGTTCGCAATCCTGTATTTCTTTGGACTGCCTTCCTACCTGTGCGTAGGAATCATTGCCGCTATCGGAACCGTAATGGTCATCAAGATCTACAAAATGAGCCACAAGTACGGCGAACATGGCCTAATGAAGGCACTGGCAAAAAAGCGGCTGCCCAAGGCCCTGCGATCTCGAACAAGGAATCTATTTATAAAACTATAACTATGGAACTACAAAGAGTATTACCCGAAATCGTTGTCGGCGATATCACCCTCATCGTAGATGTAGCATTTGCCGATGTCAGGCACAAGGAATTTCGCGCGTGCAGGGCAAGCTTTAATGAAATGGAGAGGGAAGGAAACGGCTATGCGGTTTACATCGAGCCCGAGCTACAGGGACTTTCCGTGACGCCGCATCCGTACTATTCAAAACATATCATAGGGCAGATGGTGGACCTTGATCCCGAGGGTATCTGTATCAAGTATGGGCTTGAAAAGGACAGCCTGCCCAAGGACGATAATGATTTGCGGTGCGACCCCCGATTAATCGAGGAGCGGTTGCAGGGAATCCTGCCAAAAATCGACATTGCAGGCAGAAAATACCATATAGATATCCGAGTCGGTGAGCTTCGGGACAGCACAGAGCCACACAGTAGGATCCAGTTAAAAGCGCTAGAGATAAACGACGCGGGAAACTACATTTTTCTGTACGACCACGAAAGACACAATGTCATCCATGCAGATCTTGACAACATAGAGAAGGAGCCCGAAAACACAGTGCTGGTGGAACTGCCGCATGACCTTTGGCTCGATCCAATTGGTGCGGCCAGAAAGGAAGGCACGTACGAGCTTTCTCTGCTCGGCTCATTTCCGCTCCAGCATGATTTGAAGGCCAGGATATACCCGCTGGCAGAAACGGACGTGCCAATCTACATAGCAAAAAACCTGGAACGCAAAAACAAGGATTTTGAAGATGACGACCCAAGGTCGGAAAGGTTACGCAAGAAGGGCAGGCGTATTTAATGCCGCCCATAAAGGATAAGTAAACTAATGATTTTTTAAAGCGAAAGGGACAGTGGAATGGAAAGAGAACTGCCATTTATCACCATTTCGGGAACCGAGTTCCTGATAGAGGTTGAAAATTTACAGTTGGTGCAAAGAGGGAACCCCGCCAACACCATTTCAATCTTTGAAATGGACGACGACGGCAATGGTTACAGCTTCAACTATTGCCGGAATAATAAGACCATACAGGGTCCCGGTTGGCAAAGGCCTGATTTGGTACGGGTTCACCTCCCTGAACTGGTAGAGATGGACCCCGAAGGGATGGCGGCGAAGTACGGCCTTCCATTGTCCGACCTAAAAGGAAAGAGGGACTTGGATGTGATGGTTGACAAAGAGGCGCTGGAACTGAGGTTAAAGGGAAGGCTTCCGACGATGGAGATTGCAGGACATGTCTTTTATGTTGACATCCACATGGATATGCTCAGGCCACACGATGACTTTCAATCCAAAGGTATTCGTTTCGAAGACCTCGAAATCTATTATGACAATGAAGGTACGGGGGAATACATTATACCATACCATCCAGGGAGGCGTGAATTTGAAGATGTCGATCTTCATAATATGGTCGAGTTTCCCAAAGACCTCATACTGGTGGGCTTCCCCCACGAGCGATTTCTTGACCCTATCGGATGCAACAGGAAGGCCGGATATGACAAACTGCATGGGTTGAAAAAAACTCCCGTAAAGACGCATTTCTCGGCAAGGGCAGTTGACCTGAAGGGCACAATATTCCAAAGGATTATGGACCGTAACCGGGGCAGACTGGAAAAAAAGGAAAGCAGGGGGCGCAGGCCAAAACAGGGACCCAGGAAGATATAAAAGAAGATGAACCATAAAGGAATAGTGAGATGGAAAAGATGTTGGAGGATATATTCCCTATCATGGATGTGCAGCACGACTGCATACTCAGTAAAAATGGCGATGTAACGATAGTATTTAGGGCCGAGCTGCCAGAGATATTCACCCTTTCGGACCAGGAATATGAGGCATTCCACCAGACGTGGATAAAGGCAATCAAGATTCTGCCAAAACACACGGTACTGCATAAGCAGGACTGGTTTTTGGACAGTACCTTCAGTCCCGATTTCTCGGGACCGGATAATAGCTTTTTAAGCAGGAGCAGTGACAGGTTCTTCAACGAACGTCCCTTTCTGGACCACTCGTGCTACATCATGCTCACCAAAAAGCCCGCGAACAGGAAAGGCGCAAGCTCGCTTTTTTCTAACCTGCTAAGAAGGAATATCGTACCGGAGGAGACCCTGTCCAAACAGGCCCTGCAGGACTTCGTCGACAGCTCGGGGCAGTTCCGCCGCATCATGGAAGACAGCGGTTTTGTCAAACTGCAAAGAATGACGGACTATTTCCTGAAAAGCAACAGGCGGACCAAAGGGCTTATTGAAAGGTATGTCTACCTGAGCGAAAGGGAAAGCAGCCATATCATCAACGATATCAGCTTTGACGAAGGACTCAGGGTTGGAGACCGCTACTGCCAGCTTTATACTTTGGGAGATGCAGCAGATCTGCCGGCCCTGTGCGGAAGCCGAATCAATTATGACAGGTATTCCACCGACAGGACCAAGTTCAGCATCGGCTTTGCCTCGACTCTTGGACAGCTTTTGCCCTGCAACCACATCTATAACCAATTTATATTTATCGACGATGCACAGAAGGCCATCCAGCGGCTGGAAGCCAAACGCCTCCGTCTCCAGTCCCTTTCCGCCTACAGCCGCGAGAACCTTATTGCCCGCGACTCGACCAATGCCTTCCTGAATGAAGCCATCTCTCAGCAGAGGCTGCCCGTAAAGGCACATTTCAACGTAATGGTATGGTGCGATGACAGGGAGGAACTGAAGCAGCTCAAGAATATGGTCTCATCCGCACTGGCGCAGATGGATGCCGTGGCAAAGCAGGAAACAGTCGGCGCAGCACAGATCTTTTGGGCGGGCATTCCAGGCAACGCGGCCGACTTTCCGATGAACGACACCTTTGATACGTTTGCCGAACAGGCCACCTGTTTCCTAAATCTCGAAACTGGATACCGCACCTCGCTCAGTCCGTTCGGCATCCGTTTGGGTGACAGGCTGACGGGAAAGCCCGTACATGTGGACATATCGGACGAGCCGATGGACTTGGGCGTCTGTACCAACAGGAACAAGTTTATCCTTGGCCCATCGGGCAGCGGAAAATCCTTTTTCACCAACCACATGGTACGTAGCTACTACGAACAGGGAACGCATATCGTGCTGGTAGACGTCGGACATAGCTACAGGGGACTCTGTGACATGGTAAATGGATATTACTTTACCTATAGCGAGCAGAACCCCATCCGTTTCAATCCCTTCTATATCGGGGAGGGCGACAGTTTGGACACCGAGAAAAAGGAAAGTATCAAAACCCTACTTCTCGCACTTTGGAAGAAGCACGACGAGCAGTTCAGGCGCAGCGAGTATGTGGCGCTTTCCAACGCCATCGGCGGGTACTACGAACATCTTGAAAACCATCCCGAGGTATTTCCGTGCTTCAATTCTTTTTATGCCTTTCTGCGTGAGAAGTATACAAAGGTACTGGAAGGCGACAGGGTAAAGGAGAAGGATTTCGACATTGACAACTTCCTCTATGTACTCCGTCCGTACTATGAGGGAGGGGAATTCGACTATCTCCTTAATGCCACCGAGAACCTAAACCTGCTCACGGAAAGGTTTATTGTGTTTGAGCTGGATAATATCAAGGACCATCCCATTCTTTTTCCGGTCGTAACGATCATCATCATGGAGGTCTTCATCAATAAGATGCGAAAGATGAAGGGTATCCGGAAGATGATCCTGATAGAGGAGGCGTGGAAGGCGTTGATGAAGGAGGGTTTTGCCGAATACATCAAATACCTTTTCAAAACCGTTAGGAAGTTTTTTGGGGAGGCCATTGTCGTGACACAGGAGGTTGAGGATATCATTTCATCGCCTATCGTAAAACAGGCCATTATTAACAATTCAGACTGCAAGATACTGCTCGACCAGAGCAAGTACCAGAACAAATTCGACCAGATCCAGGAACTATTGGGACTTACCGAAAAGGAGAAGGCATTGGTGCTATCCGTCAACAAAGCCAATGACCCTTCCAAAAAATACAAGGAGGTCTTTATCAGCCTCGGTGGTATGCTGAGCAAGGTGTACCGTACAGAGGTTAGCCTGGAAGAATATCTCGCCTATACGACCGAGCAGAGCGAAAAGGTAAAACTGGCCGAATATGCAGAAAGGTTCGGCTGCAATATCCAGAAAGGCATCATGGCGATGGCCGAAGAAATCAGGAGTAAAACCTAAAAATCAAAAACCATGAAGAAATACCTAAAAATACTGTTGGCTGCACTTGCACTGTCCATTGCCTCGGTGCCAGTCCATGAAGCTAGGGCCCAGGCCGGCATTATGGCAGTAATACAACAGGGCATCAAGCGCGTAATCCGTGCCGTTGACCTGAAGATACAAAGGCTCCAGAACAAAACGATATGGTTGCAGAACGCGCAAAAGACACTCGAAAATGCCCTGTCAAAACTGAAGCTCAAAGAAATAGCGGAATGGACCGAAAAGCAAAAGGAACAATATCGGAAATACTATGAGGAGCTCGCTAAGGTAAAGGCCATGATTACCTATTACCAGCGTATCCGTGAAGTGGCCCAAAAGCAGGTTGCGATGGTCAACGAGTACAGCAGGGCTTGGGCACTCATCCGTAGCGACCGGAACTTTACCGCCAACGAGCTGGCCTATATGGAAAAGGTGTATAGCGGCATTTTGGAGGCCACTATAGACAATATAGACCAGATTACGCTAATCATCGAGTCCTTTGCCCTTCATATGGGCGATGCCAAAAGGTTGCAGCTCATCAATGATGCCGCAGATAAGATCGACATTACGTACGATGACCTACGCCGCTTTAACCGGCAGAACATGGTTTTAAGCCTGCATCGTGCCAAGACCGCCCAGGAAATAGCGGCCGTAAAGAAACTATATGGACTACCCTAAAGATTTGAACATGAAAAAGACATTCATCATTTTATTCCTGCTGATAGCAGCAATACACACCTCCCAGGCACAAACGTGGAGCGAATGGACCAAGCAGAAAAAGACACAGCGCAAGTACCTCGTGCAGCAGATCGCAGCACTGAAAGTATATGCGGGATATGTAAGGGAAGGCTACAGTATTGCCAAGAAAGGACTGACTACCATCGGCAGTTTCAAACGTGGCGAGTTCAGCCTGCACACCGATTTTTTCAATTCCCTGAAAACGGTAAACCCGAAAGTGAGACGCTCGGTAAAGGTGGGCCAGACCATTGAACTGCAGCTGAGGATGGTGCGGGACTATAACAGGACGGTAAGGCAGCTGCGTGATGGCGGTATGCTGTCCATCGATGAGCTGGAATATCTCAGTAGGGTATTTGGCCGGCTGATGGTAGACTGTTCCCAAACGATCGATGCGCTGATTGATGTGACTACAAGCGGCGCATTGGAAATGACCGACGACCAGCGGCTATCGCGCATTGACGCCCTTCACAATGACATGCAGCAGAAATACACTTTTCTGCAAGGGCTTACCAACGATACCAAAGTAATGGCCCTTTCCAGAAAGTACGAAGAGACCGATGTTAAAACCAGCCGTGCAATGTATGGCATAAACCAGGAACCATGAAAAGCATCTTGACCTCCATTTTATGCGTGGTCCTTTTAGGAGGATCGGCACGAGCGCAGTCACATGAGGCGCAGCAGCTACTGCTGAACGTGGAAAAACTGTCCCAGTTCAAGCAATTGCTAAAGGATATGAAAAAAGGCTACGAGATACTGACCTATGGCTACAATACGGTCAAGGATATCTCCCAAGGGAATTTCAGCCTGCACAAAACTTTCCTTGATGGCCTTCTCCAGGTAAGTCCCACAGTCAGGAACTACCGCAAGGTGGCGGGCATCGTAAACTACCAGATTACCCTGGTCGATGAATACAGGAGCGCATTCGGACGCTTCAGGAGGGAGGGCAATTTCACGCCCCAGGAAATCCAATACCTTTCCACGGTCTACGGTAGGCTGTTCGACGACAGCCTAAGGAACCTCGATGACCTGGCTACCATAATCACCGCAGGCAGGGCACGTATGAGCGACGATGAACGCCTTAGGGAGATTGACCGCATTTTCGCGGATATGGAGGACAAGGTGCTGTTCCTGCGAAACTTTAATAACAACACATCGGTGCTGGCACTGCAAAGGGCAAAAGAAAGAAAAGACGCGCAAACCGTCGGCAGGCTGCACGGAATAAATCCAAACTAATAATCACATGAAAACAACGAAAAAAATAGCCTTGGCAATGCTGATGCTACTTCTTCCCATTTTAGGAAGGGCACAGGGGCTTGCCGATGAAATGAACGGGCTGCATGGTGTCTTGGACCAGCTCTACAATGAAATGATGCCATTATGCAGCCAGCTGATCGGGGTCGGCCAGGGCCTGGCCGGATTTGCAGCACTATGGTACATTGCCTCGAGGGTCTGGCGCCATCTTGCCAATGCCGAGCCCATAGACTTTTATCCCCTGATGAGGCCATTTGCCATCGGCCTGTGCATCCTGCTCTTCCCGTCCGTGATGGCAATCATCAACGGCGTGATGAAACCCCCCGTTACCGGAACCGCCAAAATGGTCGAGGGAAGCAACAAGGCCATTGCCGTCCTGTTGAAAAAAAAGGAGGAAGCCATCAAAACCACAAATGCGTGGCAGATGTACGTGGGAGAAAGCGGCAGCGGGGACCGCGACCGTTGGTACAAATACACGCACGATAACGCAAGCCCTGATGACGAAGGAATGTTTGAAGGCATAGGCAATGACATCAAGTTTGCCATGTCCAAGCTGTCCTACAATTTCAGGAACTCCGTCAAGGAGTGGATGAGCGAAGTCCTCCGTATACTGTTTGAAGCTGCGGCACTTTGCATAGATACCCTCAGGACCTTCCAACTTGTCGTGCTCTCCATACTTGGCCCATTGGTATTTGGATTGGCAGTCTTTGACGGCTTCCAACATACGCTCACTGTGTGGCTTGCAAGGTACATCAACATCTTCCTATGGCTTCCGGTAGCAAACATATTTGGAAGCATTATAGGCAAAATCCAGGAAAAGATGCTGGCCTATGACATTTCCCAGATCAATGCCACTGGTGATACCTTTTTCAGCCGTACGGATGCGGCCTACCTGGTCTTTATGATAATCGGAATCGTGGGCTATTTCACCGTACCGTCCGTGGCGAACTATATCGTCCATGCAGGGGGAGGCGGAGCCCTGGGCCAGAAAATTACGGGCATGTTCGGACGAAGCACGCAGACCGTGGTCAGCTCCACTACAGCAGGCGTGGGCATGGCTGCTGACGCGATGGGAAAAGTTGCAGGACAGATGTCACAGAGCATGGCCGCAAACGGAAACAGCGCACCGTATTTCGATGACGGTAACGGGAAGCCGGCAGGCTACCAGAATGAAAGGTTAAAGGGAAATTCTTAAAGACATCAGCATGTTTACAAAAATGAAAAATATAGATACCGCGTTTGCCCAAGTCAGAAAGTTTACGTTGGCGGTAGTATGCGGCAGCATACTGGCCACATGTTTTGCGGTGTACCACAGCTTTAGGCTGGTAAGTGAAATGCAGGCCCGCATCTACATCCTGGCTAACGGGAAGGCGCTGGAAGCCTATTCCTCAGACCGTAAGGAAAATATCCCTGTTGAGGCCCGAGACCACGTAAAAACCTTTCACAAGCTGTTTTTTACCCTCGACCCCGACGATAAGGCGATACAGGCAAATATCGCCAAAGCCCTATATCTGGCCGACGGTAGCGCAAAAAGGGCCTATGATGACCTGAAGGAAAACGGGTACTATGCGGGGCTGATCAGCGGGAATGTAAACCAGACCATCGCCATTGACAGCGTAATGATTGACATCAATTCACATCCCTACCGTTTCCGGTGCTATGCCACCCAAACCATTATAAGGCCGACCACGGTAACTACCAGGAGCCTCCTAACGGAAGGCAGCCTACGTAGCATATCCAGAAGCGATAATAACCCGCACGGTTTTCTCATCGAACGATGGAACACATTGGATAACAGGGATATCAAAAGCACGAATAGAAACCACTAAAAATAATGATTATGGATAAGTCAAAAGAAGAGGGATTCGCGAAGAGGGGACTGTCCGCAAAAATCCGACAGGCCGAGAGGCGAGGCGCCGACTGGCTCGAAAAATCTACCAGACATTACAACAGGAGGACATGGGGAATTTTATTGGCAATCTTCATCATGCTCGGAGGTGCAGTATCAGGATTACTGCTCATCGGCGGGCTGACAGGAGAGCTTGAAAAAGCCTTTAGCCTTGAACGGATCACAAGAACGATTAGCAGTCCGCCGGCCGAAAATGAAGGTGCAAATCGGGATCAGCTGACCAAAGCGGAATTTGATAGGCTGGTGGAATATAGGGCGTTTCTCGATAGCCTCCAGAAAAGCCCGGAAGGGCGGGTAAGATACCTGAAGATAGTCAGCAGACATCCCGGTATTCCCGATAGCCTAGGCAGGATCATCAAATATTACCAATCACAAATTAAAAATAGATAAAAATGGAAAATCAATTGAAACGAGAAAGAAAGCGAAAGCTGATGTTGATTCTCCCCGTGCTTGTACTGCCGTTTATTACCCTCATTTTTTGGGCATTGGGCGGTGGGCGAACCTACGGAACAGAATCATCCGAAAAAAAGATACCCGGAGTTAACTTCAGGTTACCGGATGCGCAGATATCCGAGGAAGCGGACCTTGATAAAATGGGCTACTATACCAAGGCCAAAAAGGACTCCATCAAATTCCAGGAGATGCTAAGGAACGACCCTTCCTATCGGGACGCAGGGCCGATGGAAGGACAGGCCCAGCAATTTAACGGCTACCCGCCAGCCGGTACGGGCATGAACAATTCCCTGTATGGCTCCGGCTACAATGACCCGAATACCCAAAAGGTCTATGAACGCCTCTCCATGCTCAACAGGGAACTGGCAAGACCTGGCAGCGGAAATCCATACCAGGATCCGTATGCGATGGGACAAAGGGGAGCCAATGCCCTGAAAGGTTCGGAGGTCGACCGCTTGGAGCAGATGATGAACATGATGAGCCAGCCGGAAGGCGATGATCCGGAAATGCGCCAGCTTAACGGCATGCTGGAGAAAATCCTTGACATCCAACATCCCGACAGGGTTAGGCAAAAGCTGAAAGACGGTAGTGATGCAAAGCGCGGGCAGGTCTATGCCGTTACCGGAGCACAAAAGGAGAATAACATTACAGTTTTAACAGCTGGAAGAACAGGAAATGAAGCCGGTTTCTTCGCTCTCGAGGAGAATGCCGAAACGATAGGGCAGAATGCCATACAGGCAGCTGTACACGAGAACCAGACGATCGTGACAGGTTCAACCATAAAGCTAAGGCTTTTGAACGACATCACGGTGAACGGCACGCTCATCCCCAAGGACAATTTTGTGTTCGGTAAGGCATCGCTCGAAGGCGAAAGGCTGACAATCAAAATTGCCAGTATCCGGTACAGAAATTCCCTCTATCCGGTTGAGCTTGCAGTCTTCGACCTTGACGGAATGGACGGTATCCGTATTCCGGGGGCGATTACCAGGGATGTTGCCAAACAGTCTGTTGACCGTTCCCTTCAGGCCATAGGAATGACCTCGCTCGACCCGTCGGTAGAAGCGCAGGCCGCGGGAGCGGGAATCGAGGCCGTGAAATCGCTGGTCAGCAGAAAAATAAAACTGGTAAAGGTGATGGTAAAGGCCGGCTACAAGGTCCTTCTGAGGGACGAAAAACAGAAACAATCCTATTAATGAACAAAACACAGAGAAATGAAAACAATAAGCAAGATTTTTTGGGCTGTGGCCCTATTTGTAATGCCTTTAAAGGGCATGGCGCAGGAGAAGGTATTGGGAACGATAGAGGCTTATCGAATACAGATAAGCACTGACAAGACCACCAACATCATTTTTCCCTTTGGAATAGTCAGTGTGGATAGGGGCGATAGGCATATCCTGGTACAAAAGGCGAAAGGGGCCGAGAACATTTTGCAGGTGAAGGCCGCCAACGACAGCATCAGGGAAAGTAACCTTAGCGTTATTACTTCCGATGGCAAGCTCAATTCCTTCATTGTCACCTATGCAAAGCAACCGGCCCAGTTGAACGTATCGCTTGGAGATGATGCCAGAAAGGGTGCCATTTTCCTTTCGGCGGACCAGATCGACCATGCCGAAATTCTGGCCTGCTCGAAACAGGCATTTCACTCGCGAAAGAGGCTGGGCGGCATCCATGAAAAAAACTTCGGGATCGGTTTTAGGCTGGACGGGATATTTATACACAAAAAACTAATGTACTTCAGAATGAGGGTAGAAAACAGGTCCAATATCGGTTATGATGTTGACCAGCTGCGATTCTATATACTCGACCAGAAGAAGGCCAAGAGGACTGCCAGCCAGGAGGTGGAGGTTACACCCGTAAATTTATTTAATGGCCTTACCAGGATACTTCCGCGTGAGAGAAGCACCATGGTCGTAGCACTGCCAAAATTTACCATCCCGGAAAAGAAGTTTCTGGCCATACAGCTAATGGAAGGCAACGGAGGCAGGCATTTGGAACTGCGTATAAAAAACAGGATACTTTTCAAGGTCAACCAGATCAATATCCCTACAACCAGATAGAAGGAAGGCTTGTGAAGAAATATAGTATCATATATGCAGACCCTCCCTGGGAATATAATGTTTGGAAGAAGAAGGGAAAGGGTAGGACAGCCGCAAGCCACTATCTGACGCTAAGCCTCGAATCCCTTAAAAAACTGAATGTGCCACAGATATGTGCCGCTGACTGCGTCCTGTTCCTTTGGGTAACCTTTCCCAATCTTAGGGAAGGACTGGAATTGGCAGGCAGTTGGGGATTCAGGTACAAGACCGTTGCCTTCGTATGGGTCAAGACCAATCCTAAAAGCGGCGGACTGTTTGTCGGGCTTGGCCACTACACCAGGGCGAATGCCGAAATGGTACTCCTTTTTACCAAGGGGAAGGCATTGGAAAGAAAGGCGAAGGATGTCAGACAGGTAATTATGGAGCCCAGAAGCCGACACTCCCAAAAACCGGACGCTGTGCGGGAACGCATTACCAAGCTTTTCGGAGCTCTCCCACGGGTGGAACTTTTCGCAAGGGACAGGCCGGATGCAGGACATGGCGAAATTTTTAAGGGATGGGATGTATTCGGGTTCGAAGTCAAGAATTCGATAGAAATCGAAAGCAAAATTTAAATAAATATGAAGATTAGGATAGAGGACTATGAAGAAGTCCTGGAGTATCTAATGAAACAACGGTGGGAGGGCGGGGACGAATTAATTGCATTCTGTGACAGCAACTCGCCCGTTGACAGGCAGGGAATGCACACCTTTTCCACAGCAGAGGCAGCGGCAGAGTTCTGTTATGAAATGACTACCGACGTGGCCCGTTTCGATTACATCGCCATTAGAATGGCATACAGGTTAATGTCAGACGCCAAGAACGATCTGGACAAGCTAATGCATAGCAACGGAATCGTGGACATTGGGGGTATGGTTACAAACTACCTTACCAGTGCAAAAAAAAAAAAAACGAAATAATCGATAACATAAAACTAAAAGCGATGAACATGGCAAATTTAGAATACCTGCAAGAGCAGGTCAAAAAGACCGGATTTGGAGACCAATTGACTGAAAAAATTGCTAATGCAATATCAGGGGGACCCGCAGATTTCAAGTTGGACTTTCAAACGAAGTTTGGAAACGATGAGGTGAATGCTGAATTGAGTTTTAGCAGGTCAAAGTCCACAGACATGTATTTCTTCAATTCCTATAAGGCCGAAGTGCAAAAGGAAGGAAATGAGGAAAAGGTTTCACAGACCTTTTTCATTAACGGTTTCGAGAACAGGCAGAACAATATTTATCTGAAGGAAGCCTACAACCTACTGTGCGGAAGATGTGTCAATAAGGATTTAATCAACCGCGAGGGAGAGATGTACAACTCATGGCTACAGTTGGATTTCACACAAACCAACGAACACGGAAACTTCAAGACAAAATACTACAGCGAAAAGTACGGTTATGACCTTGAAGATGCGCTTGGCAAACATGCGATAAAAGAACTGTCAAATGTTGAGCACAAAGCGAATCTGTTGAAATCCCTTAAGAAGGGAAATCTTCAATCGGCGACCTTTCAAAAAGATGGCCAGGAAATCAAAAAGTTCATTGAAGCCAGCCCGCAATTCAAGTCGATCAATGTCTACGATGCAAATATGAAGCGTGAAGGACAGCGACAAGCAAAACAGGAAAAGGAAGGACAGGAAAACGGCCAATCGCAGAAGCGTTCCGAAAGGCAGGCAAATGACCATGACGATGCGCCCGATATTCCAGAGCAAAAGAGTAAAAAAAGGGCGGCAAGGCAGTCTAGGTAATTTTAGAAGACAGGTAAACGATGGATAGCAACAGGGTTGAAACGGAATTAGCCAGATGGCTGGAAATGGAGGCACGTATTGGGAAACTATTTTCCAATACGCCTTCTGCCAATAGGGTTGTATTACAGCAGAAGTTGGGACGGTATAACCTATTGGTCAGCAAATACAAGGCGACGTCCAATTTAAGCGAAAGATATACTTTGGCTATTGTTGCGGCTGAAAGGCGTAACATCGAAAGGCAGCTTTATCCGAACCTGCTGATAAGACTCTTTCGCCGTGTGTTGACAGCGCCTATACTAACAAGTGCAGTGGCAAAAATTGAAGAAAAAAATATGGAAGCAAATACCCGTGCGTTGCAAGAAAGACTCCAACGTATGGGCTTTTCAGACGTATTCGAGAAAGTGCAGGAAAAGATTGGGGAGGGGCATAGCCAATTCAGTGTTCCGGTATCGCACTTTATGGATGACCAGAGGAGAATGGACTACAAGATTGCTGTAGTTGCTCACGGAAATGGTAGTTACCATGTAAAAGGTTTCGAGGCGGCTTTGTTTGATCGTAGAAAAACGGCTGACATTAAAGGGCGGTTCTTTGAACAGGGACAAATAAATAGTGTGGATGCCATTCAGGCGTTCCATCTGCTTTCAGGCCGCTCGGTGGAAATGAACGGCAAATGGTGCCAACTGGATTTTAATGACAGGGACGAAAATGGAAACTATCTCCTAAAAGATTACCGCACGGGCCAAGAGTACGATCTGCGGGAAAAATTGAAAAATTTGCCACTGAAGGATTTTGGTTTTGATAACCAGCAAAAGCTGGTAGATGCCCTAAAAGCAGGCGAACGTAGAGAGGCAACGCTAATATTTAATGGTAAGGAGGTAAAGATTTTTATTGAGGCTAATCCACAGTTCAGGACGCTTACCATTTACGATGAACATTCCAAAAACATTACAATAAACAAGCCGGTAGAGCCAAATGACTTGAGTGCCGTGCGCAGCATGGTAAATTGGATAGGAGAAAAGCCTATCAATAGAAAGGCTTCAAAAAAGATTAATTAAAATGATGGAACAGGTAAAAGCGTTGAATGATTTCTTTGCTGCAATTGAAAAGGATGGAAGGATAAGCATTACCCATATCGGAATTTACGCGGCATTGTTGGAATACAGGATGAGAAATAATTTTATTAATCCTGTCGTTTTATTCAGCCATGATATAATGGGAATAGCGAAAATATCTGCTGTAAAAACATACTATAAATGTATCAGGGAATTGAATGATTACGGATATATAAAATATATCCCATCTTATAAGAATAATCAGGGTAGCAAGGTGTTTTTTAACAGCTAGATCGGTAAGAAATTTAAAAGGAGAAGGAATTATGGAAGGAGGAATAACAAAAGACGACCTTAGGCAATTTGGATTAGTGCTTAAAAATGAAATACGTAAAATGTTAGAGATACAAAATAGTACCCAAACAGAGCACACCGAAATTTATCCGGGATGGATTAAAAGCAGGAAGGTGAGAAGCATGCTCGATATGTCGGCGGGAACATTACAGAATCTTAGAATTAGTGGAAAGGTCCGATACAAAAAGGTGCTTGGCTCATATTATTACAATGAAACTGATCTCAGGGCGCTATTTGAAATAAAAGGAGGAAAGAAATGACTTTTGATGTTTTAAAAGGTTATATGAGGTTGCTTGAAAATGACCGTAAACTGAATGTCTGGCACCATGCGCTGATGAATGCGATTCTACACCTTGCCTGTCTGCAAAATCAGTACAAGGTCATTCGTGTAAGCAGGCGCAGGCTTATGGCTCTTTCCCACATTGCCACCTTACCAACTTACCATAAATATTTTAAGGAGCTACAGGAAATGGGCTATATAATCTACCGTCCTTCTTTTGATCCCAGGTACAGAAGTGAAGTTGAACTTTTACTCAAGGTGAAAGTTGTTAAATTGTGATTTCGATTGTACGCTAATAGCCATTGCCTAGCGGAAGCTGAATCACAGATAGCCGTATTCTATTGCTTTTTTGATTAATCCGGCAGTATTATTGCATTCGGTCTTTTTCAGGATATTTTTATGGTGGCTGCGTACCGTATGGTACGAAAGGAAGAGGTGGCTGGCGATTTCTTTGCAGGTATATCCTTGTCCAAGAAATTTTAAAATTTCGATTTCCCTTCTTGTAAGGTTTGGGCTAGGATAGGTGAAGCAAGGGTCGGCCGAGAGCTGTATCTGATAAAAATCACTTCTTCCTCCTATGCCGGACAGTGTCACAATATGGTTGTTTTGCGAACTCAGATGGCTAATGTCGGTATGGATATTGGCAGACTGTACCAGTTTTCCGTTCTCATCCTTTGCCGTATGTATGGCCTGATGGTGAAATAGTCTATAAGTTCCGTCGGCAGTTTTCATACGGAAACAATAGCCCGACTTGATGTTGAGCTGGTGTTCAAAACCTATTTCGGCGAGTTTGACCAATGTCCAATTTTCCGCATCGATTACAAAACTCACATCATCAGGATGAATCAGTGCAATGATTTCACTTAAGTGTTTTGGAAAAGCTGAAAGACCGTGGATGCTTAAAATGTTGGAATGGAAATTGGAAATCGTGCTATCTGTAATGTTAATCACATAGTAGTAAAATTCTCCCACAGCGAACATTTCTGAAACTAGCGCCCCAATGTTGATAGGCACATTGACTTCCTTATGCTTGTTCTCCATTGCCTGGGGATACTTCTCCCAGACCTTATTTAAAACGTGTCTGATCGGCTTCATATTTGGTAGTGCTTGATTCAAAAATAATGCATTTCTTAAAAAAAATACCGCATACGCGGTATTTTTTTGATGGTTTAAAGTGCCTAATTTTATCTCCGTAACAAAGTCAGGGGCCTTCGTCCCAGTTTATTTCTAACAAATAGGCTATCGTAAGCCTGCATCCTTACAGTTAGCTGTCCCCCGAATCAAAAGCGTCTAACAGTAATAGAGAAACAATGAAGATAAACTTTCTACTGCCTTGCCTTATTTTATTGTGCAACATAAGTAGTGCACAAAACCGTATCGCAATCTTTGGTAGTTTCCAAGGCGATAATGCTTTTACCGTAGAGGCATTCAGCTCCTTTTCTACTATGACCGGCTACCAAACGACCCGGTTCATTATCACAAACAAAACGGGCGACGATGTTGATGTCAAATTCGAGGTAGCCATAACCTATACCTGCGGAAGGGTCCAAAAAAACTCGATCAACTACTACATAAGGGGAATGGAGCAAATTATCTCAAGCGATTGGCTGAAGGAAACGACCGATAAGGAATGTATAAAAACCGAAGTTGATGGAACAAAAAATACGATCGTCGGGGTTAGCTATCTGGGGCTCGTCACCAAAAACCACTCCATGGACAAAAGAAAGGCCAAACAGCAATGGCAGGCAACTTTAGGAAATGTGCAAAAATACCTTAAGCAGAAAAACTATAACGGTGCCAAGATAGCTCTTGATAAGGCAAATGAACTGGATCTTGATGCCAATGACAGACAGGCACTGCAGAATTGGTATAGGAAGGTCGACTCAGCACAGAAAGAGGAAGAAAACCGGAAGGAAATGGTAGTCTCAAAAATAGAACAAAACACGTCAAAAAGCTCGAAAACAAGTGATTTTTGGGACAGTGCGGATGGAAACAGCAGCAGTAAATCCAATGTTTCAAGATCATCCAAGACAGAAACGGCGCAGGAAAAAAAGACAAGGGAAGCGCAACAGGCAATAGAAAGGACGAATAAAATATTGGCGGAAAATGAGAAGAATCGGCAGGAGACGGAAAGAAAAGTAAACCAGTGGTCCAATAACCTGAATACTACATTTTATGCTGCCCAGGCGGCATCTGAAGGTTACCAAAAGATGGAGCAGAACTCAAAACTGTCGGGAAACTATAGAACAGTCGAAGAATTGGAAGCGGAATTTAACCAGAAATACAATGCCCTTAGCCAAGATGCACAAAACTGGAAACAGGCTGCGGATGAATCCACCCGTGCAGGAACGAATCTTCTCTTTAACGACGGTACGGCTTCGGGACAGGCCACGGCAGAATTTGTGGGAACGGTAGCCTCCTTATTTAATAGTTCTGAAAGGGAAGAGAGGGAACGCAAAGAAGCGTTGGAGCGGGAAAAGGAAAAGGCTCTGGAAGAGCTCAACAGAAAGAGATGGAACGCGATTATTGATTTAAGGCAGAAGATTTTTGAACAGTTCACAGACGGAGGTACCCCCCTTTCCAAGCACGGTATCCAGACTCCCGAAGTGTATTGTTTTGCGTATTCCTTTAATGCGGCTG
>NZ_MKVG01000006.1:29508-85069 GCF_001899155.1 Flavobacterium sp. 38-13 | reverse complement strand
GGATGAAACCAAGCCAAATATCTACACCAGCAATGTTTTTCCTGTAGCGAAGTACAATGATGGTACCTGGCCTTTCAAAAATATGCTGGTGGCCGATATTAAGAAGAAAACCAGCAGGCAGGATATAGTACTGATGGGCTATTATACACAAAAAAAATCGGCAGAGCAGATGCGGAACAGCCTGGTCAGCCTTTCTCCAAAAGCACAATTGACTCCGGTAACTATGGAGTATAAGGGAAGTACAGCCGATGCAGTCAAAAACAGCAAGAACGCGGATTTTTGGGAATCTGGAAAAACCGACAAGCCAATAAAAGGTGCAGCAAAAAAAGCGGATGATTTTTGGAATAATTGATTAAAACAGACATAATGAAGCACAAACTAATTACAATTTTAGTACTAATCCTATCCTCAATCCAGGTGTGGGCGCAAAACGACCTCAAGGCACGAATACAGTTTGAAGAAGCTGAAGAAGCCTTTGCCGCCGGTGATTATCAAACTGCCGCGACAAAAGCCCTCGAAACTGAAAGGCTGCTAGGCAAATGGAGCCATAAGATAAGTTATATTATTATAGTATCCCTTAACAAGACAATGCCATTTGAACCTGATAAGGAAATTTTAAAAACACTACGTTCACAGGTGAACCAGTATATGAAATTTGCAGGCAGCAACAAGAGTATCGTTCCTATTGAGAAATTTAAAGATGCCTATGCCGTTGAGGAAATCATAAAGCACCAGGAACAGCGGATCAAAGATAAAAGCGATCCCGATTTTTTAAAGGGCTTGGAACTCTTTGAGAAAAATGGTCCTGATAAAGGCATGTCCCATTTTCAAAAAACGGCAGACAAAGGAAATGCCGCGGCACTATGTATGTTAGGAAACATATATTATGACAAGGGTGATTATGAAAAAGCCATGGTTTCCTACCAGCATGCTGCCAATAAAGGAAATGTTTACGCCATGTACTGCGTAGGCGCTCTCTACAATTATGGACATGGAGTGGTGCAGGATTACTCCGAAGCTTTTAAATGGTCAAAAAAAGCGGCAGATTTGGGATGTACTAGCGCTATGTCTTATCTAGGGTCGATGTATTACCGTGGACAAGGCGTCACAAAGAACCTTTCGGAAAGTTTATTATGGTATGAAAGAGCAGCCCTCAAGGATGATCCGATGGCAATATCAACTGTTGGAGCATTCTATTATTCTGGAACAGGAGTAACGAAGGATGAAAAAAAAGCAGAGGCTTTATTGAAAAAAGGTGCCCGCAAAAATGACAAATCAGCTATGCGTTTATTGGGAGACATCTCATATAATAGGGATGATTATAAGAATGCAGTGACATGGTATGAAATGGCAGCAGAAAAGGACGACATTCAAGCCATGCTCTCTCTTGCAAAGCTTTATAAAGAATCAAAAATTAGCAATCCAGATGAGATGATTAAATGGTATACCAAAGCGGCAGAGAAAGGAGATTCGTATGCAATGGGAATGCTTCATTATATATTACGATATGGAGAATATGGGGTTAAGAAGGATAAAAAACTTGCAAAGGAATGGGAAGCAAAAGAGAAGGAGGCAAAAGCGAATGGAAAGAAATAGCTGTCAAATCCTATAGGTAATTAGAAGCCTCCCAAAAAAAATGGGAGGCTTTTTGATTTGATTATGCGGTCTTTGAAAGTAGCCTGTCCTTTAAGGAGATAATCTGCAATTCAAGGTCATTTAATACGCTGATGTCAATATCGAAACCATTTTCTTTCTGGCATATATTATTCTCAATGGCAGCTAGTTCCTTTTTAAGCCTTGCAATTATTTGCAAATTGTTCTCCTTACCTGATTCTTGTTCCATCAATTTTTGCTTAAGGTTTTGCATTTCCAGTCCAATACTTACTTCTTCCGTGATAGCATATTCTTCAGTTTGGGAAATAGAGGCATGTCCAAGCATTTCCTTAACAATATTCATGGGTACGCCATTTTTAAGGGTAACAGTAGACGCAAAAGTTCTTCTTGCCTTATGCGTTTCTAATTTGAAATTAAAATTGCATAGATCGGCAATCTCTTTGAGATATTCATTACATTTCTGGTTCGATCGTACTGGTAGAACAGAATTTCTTTTAAGACAGGTGGGATGATTTTCATATTTCTTGATTAAATCGATTGCTTTTGGTAGTAATGGGATTTTAGTCTCGGCAGTTGTTTTCTGTCTATTTGAAATAATCCACCATTCACCATCGATTCCCACTTGAATGTCGTTCTTCTGTAACTGGAAAACATCGATATAAGCCAAGCCTGTATAACATTGGAAAACAAATATATCTCGGACCACTTCTAATCTCTCCGTGGAGAATTTTTTGTTTTCCAAGGTTCGTAGCTGCTCGCTCGAAATAGGTCTTTTATTTGCCTTGGTGCGTTTTCTCTTAAAACGTCTGAACGGGTCCATTTTTATGATTTCCTTGTCAATTGCACGTAACACTACTTTTTTAAAGTTCGATATGTATTTTAAAGTTGTATT
This sequence comes from Flavobacterium sp. 38-13, assembly GCF_001899155.1. NCBI lineage: Bacteria > Pseudomonadati > Bacteroidota > Flavobacteriia > Flavobacteriales > Flavobacteriaceae > Flavobacterium > Flavobacterium sp. 38-13. Next base: position 82,563 of record NZ_MKVG01000006.1, on the reverse strand, counting down.
ATTATTACATTTTTTCTCAGTCCTGAGGTATAGGTCATATTTGTTTATAAATGCAAAATCGAGATCGACAAATTCCATATCTTCAACCTCATATTGGAACATCAGGAAATCGCTGATGTGACCTTTGGCTTTTTCATATTTTGCATATGTCGCTTTTGAAAGCTCTCCCACATCAGATAAGGCTTTTATTTCATCATTATGTTCCTTAAACTCTTCCAATAGCTTATTACGTTTCTCGATTCGCCCATTGATTACCATGATTAATTTCTCAGCAGTTATAGCTTTACCAAGATTTAATAGTTCAGTTTTTCTATTGATAATCTTCGTTTCTAAAGAGTCAAGAAAGTTATTGAGTACCTTGGCATCTTCCTTGTGACCAATTGCGCGTCCAAGTTTTTGGTCCCATCGATTAATATCCCACTGCTCATTCGTTGATTTTTCTTTGGGCACTCCATCAACTGTTACCCTAGCATAAACCATTCTCACATCTTTTAATTTTCTTGGGGTCTTCAAAAAGAAGGTGAGCCCATAGCTGTTTTCCAACATAATAAAATTTTTTAAGGTTAATAAATGTCGGATAATATCGTTCTTAAATCAAGATGTAAACGTGCTTTACTTGTTGATATACAGTTTATTATGTGTAAATCTGTGGCACACTTTTTTAAATTGTCCGCTGTGCCACGAATGTGCCACAAACTTTTTGGGCATTTTTGTAAATTTTGTGTATAAGGGGCCAAAAACAAAAAAGTCCATAGTTGGTTAAAACTATAGACTTCATGCGGTTTGAGAGTTTTTTTTGGCCTGAATTCGTTAAAGCTTATTTTAACATTTTCGCCGTTTCGCGGAGAAAGAGGGATTCGAACCCCCGGACCTGTTACAGTCAACAGTTTTCAAGACTGCCGCAATCGACCACTCTGCCATTTCTCCAGTATGTTGCTATCATTTCCTGATTGCGAGTGCAAATATAGAAACCTTTTTTGAGTTTCAAAACATTTTGAAGGTAAAATTCAAAACATTTTTCAGCAACATTTTTAATTATTTCATTTTCTAGTGTTTACACCAAAAATAAAATTCATTTATTTTTTTAGAATTCGACGTATTCCATGATTTCTAAGCCATATCCAATCATACCGACACGTTTTGTCTGCTCTGAATTGGATAATAAACGGATGTTGGTAACGTCAATATCATGCAATATTTGTGCGCCAATACCAAAATCTTTGTTGTCCATTTTCACCTGTGGCGCCTTAAAAACTCCTTTTTCCTGTAATCCTTTTAGTTCTGTGATACGATTCAGGAGTTCAATAGGCTGGATTTCCTGATTGATGAACAGAATGGCACCTTTGCCTTCTTCATTGATACGTTGGAACATTCTTTCCAGTTTTTGATCCGGATCGTTTGTAAGCGTCCCTAAGATGTCATTATTGACTTGTGTGGAATTAATACGGGTCAATATTGATTCTCCTGTATTCCAGCTTCCTTTGGTAAGGGCAAGATGGACTTGCTTATTTGTGGTTTGTACATAAGCTCTAAGTCTGAATGTGCCAAAACGGGTTTCAATTTCGAAATCTTCTTTCTTTTGGATAAGACTGTCGTGCTGCATTCTGTAAGCTACCAAATCTTCGATTGAAATGATTTTCAGGTCGAATTTTTTAGCCACTTCAAACAGCTGTGGCAAACGTGCCATAGAACCATCTTCGTTTAGGATTTCCACAAGTATTCCGGCCGGTTTTAGCCCGGCAAGACGTGCCAGGTCGATAGCAGCTTCTGTATGTCCGGTTCTTCTTAAAACACCGCCTTGTTTTGCCCTTAGTGGGAAAATATGTCCCGGACGTCCTAAATCTTCAGGTTTCGTGTTGTCGTCAACCAAAAACTGTATGGTTTTGGCACGGTCATGTACGGAAATTCCCGTAGTACAACCATGTCCTATCAAGTCAACAGAAACCGTAAATTGGGTTTCGTGTAATACCGTATTATTGGTAACCATCAGGTTGAGGTCTAATTCCTTGCAGCGGGCTTCGGTTAGCGGGGCGCAAATCAGCCCACGACCATGCGTTGCCATGAAATTAATCATTTCAGGCGTCACTTTTTCTGCAGCGGCAATAAAGTCGCCTTCATTTTCACGATCTTCATCATCAACTACAATGATAATTTTTCCCTGACGGATGTCTTCAATCGCTTCTTCAATAGTATTGAGCTTTGTAATTTTATTCTCGGACATTATTTAGGTGTGTTGTTTTTAATTCTGAATAATTTTTGGAATCCTTTCTGGATAGGAGAGAGGATAATATCCATATTAATCAATCCGATGTCGTTTGTAGCCCTGTAAGTCAGTAAGACGGCCAAAGGGGACAAAATAAATGAGGACATCCAGGAACCCAAAAATGGTGGGATTCCGTTTTCCTGAGCCAGCTTTCGGCCAAAGGTATTGATAAAATGGAAGGTAATAAAAATGAGGACGGCAAATACGATTGGCAATCCTAATCCACCTTTTCGGATAATCGCACCAAGAGGAGCTCCGATAAAGAACATCAATATACAGGAAAAAGCAATGACAAATTTTTCATACAAAGCCAGCCAGTGGTTATTGATGTTTTTTTGCTTTAATTCCATTTCCTGTTTTGTGCCTTCAATAGAGAATTTAGCGCTTTCAAGGTTACTTATTGCAATTTCCAATGCTCTTGATTTGTCGGCTGTTGATAAAATGCTTAACGGATCTGTTATGTTAGAGTCTTTTTTAGGTTTGCTGATGGCAGCTGCTGCATTTGGATCTCTAAAATTAATAATTCCGCTTCTCTGGTAAATATTTTCTGCAAAGGAAACCAAATCCTTATTAAAGTTTTTATGAAGTGAATCCAGAGTGTAAGTAAGCTCACTTACATTAAGCATGGCATTGGTATTCGTAATATTCGATTCGTCTTCCACAGTATTCAGTTTGGACAAATCGATGTTGATGATGTCCTTTTTAAAGGAAGCTTTCACAAAAGGCACTCTATTGCGCTCTTCGTATTTCTTAGGGATAATATTTTCGTAATAATTGCCGTCAAACAAAATCATTTGCAGCATAGTAGATTCTTCCTGATTCACCAATAAGCCATTTTTGGCCTTGATGACAATATTGTTTCCAATGCCGTTGGCCGCTTTTTTATGAATAGTCACTCCGCTCAGCTTTTCGCCTTTGTCTCCCGATTTTTTGTTGACTTTGATATTGTAATCGCCTACGTCACTAAATTGTCCTTCTGCAATAGCCATAGCGGGTTTTGTCTGGACAATGTCTCTACGAAGATTCAGGAATTTATATTCTGCTGACGGAATAATATTGTTGGCAAAAAAGAAGGCTATGATACTTAAAAAGACAATAAATACCATCAGGCTTTTCATGGCTCTCTGGAGCGAAATTCCTGAAGATTTCATGGCCGCAAATTCATAGTTCTCTGCGAGATTCCCGAAGGTCATGATAGAGGCCAGTAATATGGAAAGCGGCAATACCAAAGGAATCATCTTTGGAGAATAGAACAAAAGGAATTTTACGATTAGAAGAACATCCAAATCTTTTCCGGCCAATTCTGCAATAAAAAGCCAAACTGCCTGTAGGATAAAAATGAAAAAGAGGATTACAAAAACCGTAGCTAATGTCTTCAGAAATGTCGTTAAAATGTATCTGTCAAGAATTTTCACCGATGTATCAATCTAGTTTGTTGATATAGTAATTAGGGTATTTACTTTCCGCAAAGGTAAATTGATTTTTTGATAATGGCTGATTGGTTTTAAAAGAATTAACAGTGATTGTAGTTTTTGAGCCGTTCTTTCCTATTTCCATAAGATTGTAGATATGTTTGGTCTGAACATCAATACCCAAATAGATTTCTTTTCTTTCGTCTTTAGAGCTTGTTGGAACCAGTTTCACATATTGGATTTTTCTACCGCGAACGTTTTGCAGGATGTCCCAGGAATATTTGAATCCGTGATTGAAAAATGTCAGCATTTTGGATGGCGTTACGGCATCTTCTTCATTTTCGTCAAATTTTGAAATGCTTATTTCTTCGTCTTCGGGAACAATATTATATATTTTTTTTCCGTCATAGATTTTGGTCACTCCCATGAAGTTCAGGACATACTTATTGCCCTGCATGATAACATTCCCTTTGCTTTCCTGATTTAGGTTTTCCTTTGGATTGGTAAGGGAATATTTAAAGTCAATAGCAATATTATCATAGCTTTTTACTTTGGCGGATACTTCATCCAGCAGATTTCTGGCTTTTTGGCTGTTCTGCGCCTGAAAGGTAAGGGAGATAAAAAATAATGCAATAACGGGTAATAACCTTTTCATTTTAAAAATCATTTTGCTCATTGTTAAAGAATTGGTCAAGAGAATTCAAGTCAGGAATATTAACGGTTCTGGCTTTACTTCCTTCAAAAGGGCCAACAATTCCGGCGGCTTCCAATTGGTCAATTAATCTTCCGGCACGGTTATAGCCCAGTTTCAGCTTGCGCTGTAATAAGGAGGCTGAACCTTGCTGTGCTGTAACAATGATTTCGGCAGCTTCCCTGAACATGGAATCTCTTTCGCTAATATCCACATCAAGTTTAATGCCATTTTCTTCTCCGATGTACTCGGGAAGCAGGTATGCGTTAGGATAGGCCTTTTGTGCGCCTATAAATTCGGTTATTTTTTCTACTTCCGGAGTGTCTACAAAGGCACACTGCACACGGATGACGTCATTTCCGTTGGTATATAGTAAATCTCCACGGCCAATAAGCTGGTCGGCACCCTGAGTGTCCAGAATAGTTCTGGAATCGATTTTTGAGGTAACACGGAAAGCAATCCTTGCAGGGAAGTTCGCTTTGATTATACCTGTAATAACGTTAACGGATGGTCGTTGCGTTGCAATAATCAAATGGATTCCGATGGCCCTTGCCAACTGTGCCAGTCTTGCAATAGGAGTTTCCACTTCCTTGCCGGCGGTCATAATAAGGTCGGCAAATTCATCGACTACCAAAACGATATAAGGCAAAAACCGGTGCCCGTTTTCAGGATTTAATTTTCTTAACTTAAACTTTTCGTTGTATTCTTTAATATTACGCACCATTGCGTCTTTTAATAAAGAATAACGGTTATCCATTTCAACACAAAGGGAATTTAGCGTATTGATTACTTTGGCATTATCTGTTATGATAGCTTCTTCCGTATCAGGAAGTTTGGCCAGGTAATGGCGTTCTATTTTATTGAATAGCGTAAGCTCGACTTTTTTAGGGTCTACCAAAACAAATTTTACTTCCGCCGGGTGTTTTTTGTAAAGCAATGACGTCAATACGGCATTTAAACCGACAGATTTTCCTTGTCCGGTAGCACCCGCCATTAAAAGGTGAGGCATTTTTGCCAAATCGACAACAAATGTTTCGTTGGAAATTGTTTTACCAAGTGCAATAGGAAGTTCCATTTCAGCTTCCTGGAATTTTGCAGCCCCAATAACGCTTTTCATAGAAACCATAGTAGGATTCTTGTTAGGCACTTCGATACCAATAGTTCCTTTTCCCGGAATAGGCGCAATAATACGGATTCCCAAAGCAGATAATGATAAGGCAATATCGTCTTCCAAACTTTTGATTTTTGAAATTCGGATACCGGCTTCCGGAACAATTTCATATAATGTTACAGAAGGACCAACCGTAGCTTTGATTTGGGCAATTTCTATTTTATAGTTTCGTAAGGTTTCAACAATCCTGTTTTTGTTTTCTTCAAGCTCTTCCTGATTGATTGTAATTCCACCATTTGAATATTCTTTCAGGAGGTCCAGTGTTGGGAATTTGTAATTCGACAGGTCTAAAGTAGGGTCGAATTCTCCGAAATCGGCAACCAGTTTTGAAGCCAGGTTTTCTATAACCGTATCTTCATCGGCAAATTTTTCAATGACGAAAGCGTCGTCGTTCGTTTCTATAATTTCCGGTTCGTGCGAATGTACCGGAGCTACCGGAGGCTTGACGATTGGCTCGATGGTAATATGTGAAGGATTATTGATGGTAGGTTTTAACGCTTCCTTATTGATTTCAAATTGGGAAAGCGGTTTTAGGGTAGGTTCTTCAATTTCCTCATCCTCTTCTTCAATAATATCTTCTTCTTCGATAATATCCTCTTCCAAAATTTCGTCTGTCAGTTCCTGAACGGCTACAGGAGCTGCAACAGATTCGGCCACGGCTCTTTCTTCTGCTTTTCTCTTTTTTTCCTCGAAATAGTTTTTGATAGCATCCGGCGAAACTTTCATTTTGAAAATCAGGTAAACAAGCAATCCAAAAACCAATAGGAGTAGGGTACCTGCTTTTCCAAGATAATCCTGCATGAAAAGATTCATTTCAAAACCAATAACACCTCCCAGTTCAGGTAGGAAATCGGCAAAGAATCCAAATAATATGGAAATGATGATAATGGCAAACAAATCCCAAAACCAGGTGTTTTTAAGTTTTTTTACAGGCAAATCTAAAATAAGGTACATTCCGGTTATGAAGAATAAGCGTACCAAAAGAAATGAGGCTACACCAAATCCCTGGTATAAGAATAAATTGGCAAGGTAAGCACCAAATTTCCCTAACCAGTTCTGAACTTCTACAGAACGGTCTGCCAATGCATCTACAGCGCTCTGGTCATATTGACCGTATAAGAAAAAGGATATAAAAGCCAGCAAAAGGGCAATAGAAAACAAGACTAATAAAGCTCCGAAGATTACTTTGTGTTGTCTTGTCAATTTCCATGTTTTCTTCTCAGAAGATTGAGAATCCTTTTTGCCGGGAGTTTCTTTTTTTGTCGTTTTAGCCATTAAAAGAGGAGATGATTAGATGTAAAAATAAATAAATTTTCTACAAATTTTGAAATTTCGGTATATATATAATGAGGCCGACAGCGATGGCGGCTACCGCAGCAAAAAACACGGCTCCGGCAGCGACATCCTTTATAAAACCAATTTTATCATGAAAATTGGGATGAATAAAATCGGCTATTTTTTCCACAGCCGTATTCAATCCTTCGATACTTAAGACCAGCCCAATTGCCATTGTCTGGAATAGCCATTCCGTTTTGGAAATATTAAAATAGAATCCGGCAATTGTGATTGCAATTCCCAGAAAGAATTGGACCATAACGCTATGTTCGGTTGAAATTAGTTTGTAAGCACCACGAATGGCATACTTAAAACTTTTTAGCCGCCCGGTTACAAAAGAATGGTCTGTCTTCATATTTGTATTATAATTTAAAGTACGGCCAATGCACTTTCATAATCCGGCTCGTTGGCAATTTCAGAAACCTGTTCTGTATGCAGCACAGTACCGTTTTCGTCAAGAACAATAACCACACGGGAATGCAGGCCTGCCAAAGCGCTATCTGCAATTTCCAATCCGTAGGTTTTTCCAAAACTTCCATCTCTGAAATCAGAAAGGCAGATTACATTATCCAGTCCTTCAGCACCACAGAATCGTTTCTGAGCAAATGGAAGGTCTCTTGAAATACAAAGTACAGTAGTATTCTCCAAACTGCTTGCCTTAGCATTAAAACTTCTGACAGAAGTAGCACAAGTGGCCGTATCGATACTAGGGAAAATGTTCAGCACTAATTTTTTTCCTGCAAAATCAGATAGGGATACAACGCCTAAATCTTTATTTACTAATTTGAAATCAGGTGCTTTTGAACCTACTTTAGGTAACTCACCGCTTATTTTTATTGGATTTCCTCCTAATGTTACTGTTGCCATTTTTTTAAATTTTATAAGGTTCAAAAGTATGAAAAATATATTTGTTAAAAGGAGTGATGTTAAAAAACTCTCATGGTATATGGAACCGGCGGGGATTTGGTGACGGCTAGAAAAGTGATTTGAAATGTTTGAATTGGTGATATAGAGCTGCTTTCAATTCAGGTTTGTAGCAGTGAATCAATATAAAAAGCCCATTGCAACAGCAATGGGCTTTGGACAGAATTATTATTTGCGCTTACGATTTTGTTTAGCTTCTAATTTTTGTTTTATTTTTTCTTGTTTCTTTTCTTTTAAATCAACTGTCGGGGCTTTTAAGTTTTTTCCTTTAGCCATGATAATAACTTTTAAATGTTTTGAAATAAAATTCTTGTATCAGGGGAATATAAAACCTATAGAAAAATATACCTGCGAGTAAGCGGCGGGCATAGCAATGCCCACTAAAAATTTAGCGGTATAGATTCAGGTTTTTAAGCACACTCGCGGGTGCTTATAAATTCGGGAAGATGATTTTGGATTTGCGGATTAGAGACTTGTCAGCCATCAAACAGCCAGACTCTACAAGATGCGGTATCTGTAGAATAGAAAAACTTTTTATTGGAAACATTTCACCTGTCATAACAAAAAAGAAACTTTCTAAGCTTACCCTACAAACATATTGTTTTTTAGGAACATTTCAAACTTTAAAAACTATTGTAGCACTTTATGAAAATACAGAAGTAATAAACAAAAAAAAAGCCCCCGTAAAGAGAGCAAATTTTATAAGGCAAAAAGGATTTATTTGTCAATGGAGCCAAGAACCCGCTGCATAAACTTATTGAGCGCTTCCTTTTTATCTGTACCGTCTTTAATCATCTTATTGACTTCAAGAGCACCGTACATATTAGAAATCAATTCCCCGATAACATCCAGTTCTTCATCCTTGAGTGACGGGACTTCGGTCAAAGCTTCAAGCACTTCGATGGTTTCAATTATATAATCCTGGTCATTTTCTTCAATAAATTGAGTCAGATGTTTGATAACGGGTAATTTCATATTTGATTTCTTAAATTTTTAATGGTTCAATTAAGCTATTTCATTTACCAATTCTGATAAAACTTCTGCTTTATTTGTTTGCGTCTGGTTTACCAACTGTCCGTTTACGAAAGTCGCAAAAGTAGGCAGATTGGAAACGTTGGCTAATTTTCTGGATTCCGGTGAATTTTCAGCATCTACCAAAACGAAAGTGATATTTTCGTTTTCTGAAGCCAGTTTTTTGAATTTTGGCTTCATGATACGGCAGTTTCCACACCAGGAAGCAGAATATTGCACGACAACTTTTTCGTTAGAATTTACTAAATTCTGTAATGTGTCTTCGTTTAAATCAATTAACATAGCAATCTTTTTTGTGTTTATAAATTGCCGTCTTTACATTAAAGACGGCAATCGAAATTGTTATTAGTTATTCAGGTAAGAAGCAACACCTTCTCTTGTAGCAAACATCGCTTCTTTTCCTTCTTCCCAGTTAGCAGGACATACTTCACCTTTAGTTTGTACGTGAGTATAAGCATCGACTAGTCTTAAGTATTCAGCAACGTTTCTTCCCAACGGCATATCGTTTACGCTTTCGTGGAAGATTTTTCCTGTCTCATCAATCAAATAAGTAGCTCTGTAAGTTACGTTTGAACCTTCGATGATTACTGAATCTGTTTCTTCGCTGTAGCTAGTAGACTCTATGTCTAAGATTCCAAGGATGTTAGCAAGGTTACGGTTAGTATCCGCTAAGATAGGATAGGTTACACCTTCGATTCCCCCGTTGCTTTTTGGTGTATTCAACCATGCAAAGTGTACTTCGTTAGTGTCACAAGAAGCTCCGATTACGATAGTGTTTCTTTTTTCAAATTCTGGCAATGCAGCCTGGAAGGCGTGTAGTTCTGTTGGGCAAACAAAAGTGAAATCTTTTGGATACCAGAACAATAATACTTTTTTGTTGTTGTTTACTGCTTCTTCAAAAATGTTGATTTTTAGATTATCACCCATTTCTGAGATAGCATCTACTGCAATGCTTGGGAATTTTTTTCCTACTAATGACATAATATATTTGGTTTAAAAGTTATTTTTTTATCTGATGCAAAACTACACTTATGATTTACTTTTACACATAGAAAATTATTATATATATTTATTTATCGATAGTTTAAGGCTATTGTTTTGGGTAGGCTGAGAATCTTCTAATTTTTGATTTCTATTTTTATTGAATTCGCAGTTTTGGCATTTTTCTTTTTCATAAATCCTATTATTAAGTTTGGTTTTATATATTTGTTTTTGGTTAAATTTTAAACCATAGAAATAGATTCTCCACAAAATCAATTAAATACGCACTTCCATATATGAGTTTTTCCAGTTTATTCAGAAAGAAAACAGTACAGGATATTTTAAAGCAGGTTGAAAAAAACGAAATAGACGGACACAGTTCATTAGGAAAACACCTGACAGCCAGAGACCTGACGGCTTTTGGAATTGCAGCCATAGTTGGTGCCGGAATTTTCAGTACTATTGGAAAAGCCAGTGCTGATGGTGGTCCGGCAGTTATCTTTTTATTCTTGTTTACAGCCTTAGCCTGTAGTTTTGCAGCCTTTGCCTATGCTGAATTTGCTTCAATGGTGCCTGTTTCAGGTAGCGCCTATACTTATTCTTATGTTGCTTTTGGGGAATTGATAGCCTGGATTATTGGTTGGGCACTGATTATGGAATATGCCATCGGGAATATTACCGTAGCCATATCATGGAGTGATTATTTCACCGGACTGCTCGAAAGCGGTGGTCTCCATCTGCCGCAATGGATACAGATGGATTATCTCACAGCTTCTAACGGCTATGCAGAAGCAACTGCCTTAATGCAGGGCGGAAAATCATTCGCCAATCTGGATGCAGGATTACAGGATGCTTATACAGCCTGGACAACTTCGCCTGTAATAGGTTCTTTTCATCTGGTAACAGATATTCCTGCCTTATTCATCATCGTTTTGATAACTGCTTTGGTATACAGAGGAATGAAAGAATCCAGAAATGCCAGTAACCTGATGGTTGTTGTCAAGCTATGTGTCATACTTTTGGTAATTGCTGTAGGTGTTTTTTATGTAGATACGGAAAATTGGAATCCGTTTGCACCAAATGGGGTGAATGGCGTGCTAAAAGGAGTTTCTGCTGTGTTTTTTGCCTATATTGGTTTTGATGCCATTTCTACTACGGCCGAAGAATGTAAGAATCCGCAACGCGACCTTCCTAGAGGGATGATGTGGGCTATTATTATATGTACAATTCTGTATATTGCTATTGCGTTGGTATTAACTGGTATGGTAAAATACAATTCCCTGAATGTAGGTGACCCTTTGGCTTTTGTGTTTGAAAAGCTGGATTTGAAGTGGATGTCAGGAATTATAGCGGTAAGTGCCGTTGTAGCTATGGCCAGCGTATTGTTGGTATTTCAGATGGGACAGCCAAGAATCTGGATGAGCATGAGCCGCGATGGTTTGTTGCCACAGAAATTTTCAAGAGTGCATCCTAAATTCAAGACGCCATCTTTTGCAACCATCGTAACAGGTTTCGTGGTTGCTATTCCGGCTCTTTTCCTAAATCTGACCATGGTTACGGATTTGTGCAGTATAGGAACATTATTTGCTTTTGTACTTGTTTGTACGGGTGTACTTGTATTGCAGAACAAACCAAATATTCCGCGAGGGAAGTTCAAAACGCCTTATATCAATTCCAAATACATCGTTCCTGTTTTACTGCTTGCAGGTATTGTTTATTCGTTTACCTACAACAAAAAGAACACGATGGATTTTATAACGAATGTACCGCAGATTAACAGTCCGGCTTCCATCGTTACTTCTCTTAATAAAGCTGAAACGGAAGAAGTATATAAATTCCTGGTTGAAAATCATAAAGAAAGGGTATTTAATAAGACTACGGATTTAGAGCAGATATTAAGCGATTTTCAGGAAAACGAAACAGAATACATTGCCGTTGTAGAATCGCTTCCCATAGATAAATCATTAAAATATGAAACAGGTTTTGCCTTATTCAAGCACAAAATACCAATGTGGATTTTCCTTACCGTTTTGGTAGGACTGGCTGTGTGGGCATTCCGCCAAAATCTATCACTCATACCATTATTGGGATTAATTTGCTGTTTGTATATGATGGCAGAATTAAGTGTCTGGAACTGGATTTACTTCTTTATCTGGCTGTTAGTTGGATTGGCAATTTACTTTGGCTATAGCAGAAAACACAGCAAACTGAATTTTATAAAGGAGAATTAAAGATAAAAAGAAAAGCCGGCTTAATCAGCCGGCTTTTCTTTTCTATTAGTGGAAATTATTTTTTCAAATACAGGAAGAAATAATCTGCAATCTTTTGATTCAAGTGGATTCTGTCTCTACCGCTAACATTGTGTTCGTGTGTAGGGTATAAGAAATAATCAACCTGTTTTCCTTCTTTGATGCAGGCCTGGATAAATTCCATGCTGTTTTGCTGTACAACAACCGGGTCCTGTGCTCCGTGAATCATTAACAGATGTCCTTTCAATTGTTTGGCTTTGTTGATAACGCTTGCTTTTTCATAACCTTCAGGGTTTTCCTGCGGCATATCCATATATCTTTCACCATACATTACTTCATAGTATTTCCAGTCGCAAACAGGACCTCCGGCAACGCCTACTTTGAAAACGTCATTATGGTTCAAAAGGAGAGAAGTAGTCATAAAACCTCCAAAGCTCCATCCGTAAACCCCGATTCTGTCCTGGTCAACAAAACTTTTTGATTTCAGGAATTCGATTCCTTTCATCTGGTCTGCCATTTCGTTTTGTCCCAGATTTCTGTGAATAACATGCTCAAAATCTCTTCCTCTGGCATCACTTCCTCTGTTATCGACCGTAAAGACTACAAATTCATTTTGTGCCATAAAGAAATCAAACAGACCCGCTCCACCAAGCCATTCGTTTTGTACCAACTGTGCATGAGGTCCGCCATAAACATATACCATTACAGGATATTTTTTAGTAGCATCAAAATTAGCAGGATAAATCAAACGCCCATTCAATGGTGTTTTACCATCGGCAGCAGTTATTTTTACCAATTCCATTTTTGGAAGATTTGTTTTTCCCAGATAAGGATTGCTTGCTTTAATCAGATTGGTTGATTTGTTTGTTTTTAAATTTACAATGGCCACTTCATTAGGAGTAGTTATATTGGTAAATTGATCCAGCAATAAGGTTCCGTCACTGCTAATGCTACCGGCATGCATTCCGGATGTAGTTGTCAATTGTGTTGTTTTGCCTGATTTCAAATCCACTTTAAAAAACTGTCTGTCCAGACCGTTGTTTGATGTTCCGATGTAGAATACGTTCTTTCCTTCTTTATCAAAATCCAATAGGCTGGTAACCACAACATCATTATAGCCCAGTTTTCGAACTTGTTTGCCATCTGTATTGTAAAGATACAATTGCTCAAAACCGTCCTTTTCACTTCGGTATAAAAATTCTGTTGCAGAATTTGGAAGGAAAGTCAGGTCGTGTAACGGCTCAACATAAGTAGAAGCTTTTTCTTCAAATAACGTTTTTACTAAAGTTCCCGTTGAAGCATCATATTTGTTTAATTTCAAATGGTTCTGCTCTCTGTTTAATACGCCAATATAAACGAATTTCCCGCTTGGGTCCCAAGTAATACAGGTCAGGAACTGCTCTTTAGGTTCTCCGGTTTGCAATGTTACCGATTTCTTGGTATTTATATCATAAACCACAAGAGTTACTTCCTCGCTTTTCATACCCGCCATTGGGTATTTGATGTTTTTATTGGCGGCAATTCGCGCACTAAAATCAGTAAGCGGATAATCGGCAACCATTGTTTCATCTTTTCTGTAATAAGCCAGCTTGTCATTTTTTGGACTCCACCACATTCCGCGGTTGATTCCAAATTCCTGTCTGTGTGTATAATCGCTTCCGTTTACTATCCCGGCATTTTCATCAGAAGTCACGTTAGTTGTTTGCCCTGAATTGGTAGTAATCTTAATGTTATTGTTATCTAGCCAGGCTGCATATTTTCCATCTGACGAAATAATCTGGTTTCTTCCATCTGAAGAAAAAGCAATGCCGTTTTTGACTTCTTTTTTATCAACATCAAATTGGATAAGATATTTGGAGTTCTTTCCGTCTACTTCAAATTCCAATGTGCTTTTGTCAATCCACGTATAAGAATACGGGAACATTCTCAATTGGAATTCATCAGTAGAAAATTTGTTTTTCAAGGCTGTCTGAAGGTCGGCTTTTGTCAAAACAATTGTTTCTGTCCAATTGCCTTCTTCGCTTTTTGAAACCAGCTTTGAATAAGAATTATCCAGATAGGTTATGGCTTTGGTGTCTTTTCTCCATTTTGGAGCCACCAGGTTTTCAACGGCAAAGTTTCGATATTGTCCAAAAGTAGCCTCTTCAATAGTAAGGTTCTTTTGGGCATAAGCGACAATCCCAGCCAGAAGGAAAGCCGATAAAAAAGATATTTTTTTCATGTTGTTAAAATTAAAGTCGCTAATTTACTCAAAATAGTAGTCGTGGAAATGAAAGATTGTTACAAATATTCCTTAAAAAAGTAATGCCATCTTTGACCTTATAAGATTTTGATTTTTTGAATACATACACTAAAGATTATACGGATTATTGCAGAATATTAAGATGTAGTTGATAATACAAAAACGAGTGTAATCCGCGTTCCTGATTATGCTGAAATCAAAAAGGCATGCCACAGATTGCATAGATTAACACAGATTTTTAAGAGACGGATGGAAATCCGTGAAATCAGCGTTATCCGCGTTCTTAAATTATAAATAATCAAATATATACGCCACAGATTACCTAGATTATCCCAGATTTTAAAATAAGTGAAAATCTGAGGAATTAGAGAAGCCAGTGTTCTAAAGAAAAAAATGCCTTTATAATTCCAGATTGGAACTAAAAAGGCATCACGGTTTATTTAGGTTGGTTATTATGCTAAAGCCATAGACTTATCCAGTATTCCTAAGTCTTCCATACAGGTTCTCATCATAGAATAAGTTCTTTCAATATCATTGTCCAATCCGATTGAAAAACGGATTAATCCATCGGTCAATCCCATTTCTGCTTGTTCTTCTAAAGGAATTTCGCTTGATGTAGAAGTTCCCGGAGCACTGAACAAAGTCTTGTAGAATCCTAAACTCACGGCCAGATACCCCAGATTTCGCTGTTGCATCAATTCCATCAGCTCATTTGCTTTATCTAACGTACCCACATCAATCGTCATCATTCCTCCAAAGCCATATTCGGGATTAATCATGTTTTTGTATAATTCGTGGCTCGGATGGCTTTTTAATCCTGGGTAGACTGTTTTCAATCCATCTTTCTCAAACTTTTCAGCAAGATAAAGAGCATTGTAACTATGTTGTTTAATACGGATATGCAATGTTCTTAGGTTTTTCATCACGCTGGCAGAACGAAGGCTATCCATTGTTGGTCCTAAAAGCATACTCGCACCATTGTTTACATTTTTCAGGCTATTCACAAATTCCTGTGATGCACAAACAACACCGCCTACGGTATCACTACTACCATTAATGTATTTTGTCAAACTGTGTATTACGATATCGGCACCCAGTTTTGCAGGAGCAACAGACAATGGCGAAAAAGTATTATCGACTACCAACTTGATATTGTGTTTATTGGCAATCTTAGCTAAACCGGCAATATCAGCCACTTCAAGAAGTGGGTTGCTCACAGTTTCGCAATAAAGAACTTTAGTGTCAGGTGTAATAGAGGCTTCAACAACATCCAACTTTGTAATATCTACAAAAGTTGTTTTGATACCAAATTTAGGAGCAAAATTCTTTAAAAAGGCATAAGTTCCTCCGTAAATAGTTCTGCTGGAAACAATATGGTCACCATTTCCGCACAATTGCAATAAGGTTGGTGTAATCGCACCCATACCAGAAGCCGCCACATTTGCAGATTCTGTACCTTCCATAGCAGCCAGAGCCTTGTCGAGATACAGGTTGCTTGGAGAGGAATGGCGTGAATACAGGTAACACCCTTCAGCATTGCCTTCAAAAGTGTCGAACATTGTTTTTGCCGATAAAAAAGTATAAGTAGAAGAATCAGAGATAGAAGGGTTTACGCCTCCAAATTCTCCAAAATATTGTAAGTCCTGAATATTGTCTGCCGGATTAAAATCTTTCATAATATGGTGCTATTTAATAGTAAAATAAAAACCAAAAAAACAATCAAATAAGTAAAAAATCAATTATATATTTAAAATTTAGAATATTAAACTATAAATTATAATTTTGATAGTTTTTTAATCTGAATTGTATTGTAAAATATTATATCAACCGAAAATCCATCAATGATGACATTAGATACTATTGACAAAAAACTTTTAAAACTGCTGCAGGAGGATTCCAAGCGTACGACTAAAGAACTTTCCCTAAAGCTGGACCTTTCCGTTACAGCTGTTTATGAACGTATAAAAAAACTGGAAAGGGAAGGAATCATAAAAAAATATGTAGCTCTTCTCGACAGGAACACTATTCAGAAAGGATTTGTTGTTTTTTGCCACTTAAAATTGATGCAGCACACTAAAGAATTTATTTCGCAATTTGAAAAAGAGGTCGTACAGCTCAATGAAGTTCTCGAATGTTTTCATGTAAGCGGTGATTATGACTACATACTTAAAATTTGTGTGGAAAATATGGAAGAGTACAGGGAATTTATGGTTACAAAGCTTACAAGTCTGCAGCATATTGGCAGTACGCACAGTATGTTTATGATTGGAGAAGTCAAGAATACTACTGCTTTTGTCTTTTGATTTCAAAAAGCTAAATAAATGCTAATGTGCTTGTAATCATTGGTTTTTAAATGTTAAAAATCTATTTTTGAGAATAACCAAAAAAAATTACATGCAGCATCAATTACAACAGACTACAGTTGACAAATACATAATCAATCCGTTAAAATCTTTTATAAGCAATTCTGTTATGGGTGGTGTGGTACTTTTGGGCGCTGCCATTATTGCTATGATTTTAGCCAATTCACCCTGGTCGGAATCTTTTTTAGGATTTTGGAAAAACAGAATCTCGATTGGATTTAATGATACTGTTTTTTTGGATTATGATTTGCATCATTGGATTAATGACGGTTTGATTTCTATATTCTTTTTTGTTTTGGGTCTGGAGTTGAAAAGGGAAATGGTGGACGGCCAGTTGTCAGGTTTTAGAAATGCAGTCCTCCCTATTATAGTTGGGATTTCCGGAATGATTTTTCCCGCACTTATTTTTTTTCTTTTTAACGGGTCTGATACCCAGGCCATCAATGGATGGGGAATTCCTATGGCGTGCGATATTGCTTTTGTGCTTGGGATTTTATACTTATTGGGAGATAGGGTTCCGGTGTCTGTGAAGATTTTTTTTACGGCTTTTGGGATTGTAGATGATATTGGTGCTGTTTTGGTGATTGCTTTAGTCTATACTAATGAAATATCGATGTGGAGTCTGGGATTAGGATTGCTCTTTTTTCTACTGCTGATTTTAGCCAATAAAATAGGGGTAAGGAGCACACTTTTTTATGGTATTGTAGGTATTATTGGTGTATGGATTCCGTTTTTACTTTCAGGTGTCCATGCCACAATAGCGGCTGTATTAGTAGCGTTTACCATTCCTGCTACTACTAAAATAAGTGAAAAAGGTTTTCTGTCTAAAATCAGGTCGTATTCCGGTGAACTGGATAAAACAGAATCACTCTCAGGGGTTACCTTGACGAAAGGACAGTTAAACATCATAAAAAAAATGAAATCGATGACAAAACATGCAACTCCACCTTTGCAACGTCTTGAACATAGCCTGCATCCTGTCGTTTCATTTATCGTCATGCCCATTTTTGCTTTGGCAAATGCCGGAGTTGTGTTTGATATTGACTTTGGTGATTTGTTTTCAAATAATATCTTTTTGGGTATAGTAACAGGACTGATAGTAGGAAAGTTTCTCGGTATTTTTGGAATTACGTTTTTGTTGCTTAAACTGAAATTGGTAAAGCTTCCAAAGAAAATGACAGTGAGCCATCTTTTGGGTATAAGTGTTTTATCCGGTATTGGTTTTACAATGTGTCTTTTTATAACAACACTTGCTTATGACAACCCGCAACATGTTACACAAGCTAAGATAGCCATATTTGCCGCTTCTATAATTGCCGGAATTTTAGGGTATTTTTTGCTTAATCGAAAGCCTAAAACCGAAATAACAAGAGTTGATGTTTAATTATACTATTTAATAAGGAATAACCTGATTATTATAGGTTTATTTTGTTAAAGTTTTGAAATATGTGGAAAATCGTAAAAATAAAAAAACGTAAATGATTATATTTGAGATTATTAACTTAACCACATAATTGTTATGAAAACAAACATTTTAAACATCGCCGGAGTAGAAGTACTCTCAAAAGAAAACTTAAAAGCAATTAAAGGACAAGGATCGGTAGATTTGGACACTTCCATTGATTTATCATTATGCGGCTGCTCGTGTAGTGGTGCTGTGACAGGTCCGAAATATTGTGTCTATTATATTGCCTGCCCGCAAGTCTATACCTGCGACCAGTCGCCAATATAGCAGATAATAAAAATTAAAAGAGCTGTCCGGAATAAAACCTGGGCAGTTTTTTTATGGACTGAAATGACTTCTACGGTATTTAAAGACCAATAAAACAATAAGAAAACTTTTAAACAGCGAAGCGTTTCCTAGAACAAAAAAACTTCCTTAATTTTGTGTCACAAATTTTAAAAACACAAAAAAATATATATCATGAGTTCATTTGACGTAGTCGTTATAGGTTCAGGTCCTGGTGGATATGTTGCTGCAATCCGAGCTGCACAATTAGGTTTTAACACCGCAATCATTGAAAAATACAGTACTTTAGGAGGAACTTGCCTGAACGTTGGATGTATTCCGTCAAAAGCATTGCTTGATTCTTCGCACCATTACTATGATGCGGTTTCGCATTTCAAGGAACACGGAATCGAAATAACCGGAGAAGTAAAATTCAGCATTGAACAGATGGTTGCCCGCAAAGGAACCGTGGTAGACCAGAACGTTTCAGGAATCAAATACCTTATGGATAAAAACAAAATTACTGTTTTTCAGGGAGTTGGTTCTTTTGAAGATGCAACGCACATCAATGTAGCCAAAGCCGACGGTTCATCTGAAACTCTTGAAGCAAAATATACGATTATCGCAACCGGCTCGAAGCCATCTACCTTGCCATTTATCAAAATTGACAAAGAAAGAATCATCACATCAACAGAAGCTTTGAATTTAAAAGAAGTTCCTAAACACCTGATTGTTATTGGTGGTGGTGTTATTGGTTTGGAATTAGGGCAGGTTTACCTGCGTTTAGGAGCACAGGTTTCTGTAGTAGAATATCTGGACAGAATCATTCCGGGTATGGATGCCGGTTTGTCAAAAGAATTGACAAAAGTATTGAAAAAGCAAGGAATGAAATTCTATACGTCGCACAAAGTAAAATCAGTTGAAAGAAACGGAGATGGTGTTCAGGTTCAGGCTGAAAATGCAAAAGGCGAAACTATTACTCTTGATGGAGATTACTCTTTAGTATCAGTAGGACGTCGTCCTTACACTGACGGATTAAATGCTGAAAAAGCAGGGGTGAAAATTACAGAAAGAGGTCAGATTGAAGTAAACGACCATTTACAGACTTCGGTTCCGAATATTTATGCAATTGGTGACGTAATCAAAGGTGCCATGTTAGCACATAAGGCTGAAGAAGAGGGTGTATTTGTTGCAGAAACTCTTGCCGGACAAAAACCGCATATTGATTACAACCTGATTCCGGGAGTTGTTTATACATGGCCGGAAGTTGCCGCTGTTGGAAAAACAGAAGAGCAATTGAAAGAAGCAGGAGTAGAATATAAAGCAGGAAGTTTCCCATTCAAGGCTTTAGGACGTTCGCGTGCTAGCGGTGATACAGACGGTTTTGTAAAAATCCTTGCCGATGCTAAAACAGATGAAGTTTTAGGAATCCATATGATTGGTGCAAGAACTGCCGATTTGATTGCGGAGGCAGTTACAGCAATGGAATTTAAGACTTCTGCTGAAGATATTGCAAGAATGAGCCATGCTCACCCAACCTATGCTGAAGCTGTAAAAGAAGCGGCACTTGCTGCAACAGACAACAGGTCAATACATATGTAACAGACGCTAATTATGATAAAAAAGCCCGCTTTCAAAAGAAGCGGGTTTTTTCATGCCTGATATAGCGATTATTTTTCACAACTAAATCGTAATTTTGTCTCCAAACAAAGCATTCTTGAGAACATCCATCATTATAGAGGTCCAAAACCCAAAGGAATTTAAACAGCAGCTTTTAGGCTGGTCCGAACAATTTCGCGAAGCCCTTTTTTTAGACAGCAATGACTACCGTCAAAATTATACGTCTTTTGATGCAGTGCTTGCCGTCGATGCTTTTACGTTAATCCAGACAGACGAGCATAATGCTTTTGAAGACCTGAAACAATACCAGCAAACGACTAAAGACTGGCTTTTTGGCTATCTTTCGTATGATTTGAAAAATGATACGGAAGCTTTGGTATCTGCCAATTTTGACGGATTGCACTTTCCTGACCTGTTTTTCTTCCAACCTAAAAAACTTTTCTTTTTGAAGGGCAATCAGTTGGAGATTTGTTACCTGAATATGTGTGATGATGAAATAGAGGAGGATTTGGAAGCAATCAACAAACAGGTTACTCCGGTTAACGCTGAACAAAAATTAAAAATACAGCAACGCATTTCTGAACAGAGCTATTTGCAAAAAATTTCAGAGATGCAGGAGCATATCCATAGGGGAGACATATATGAAGCCAATTTCTGCATGGAATTTTTTGCAGAAAACGCAACAATTAACCCTATAGCAACTTATAAAAGTCTGAATAAGATTTCGGAACCGCCTTTTGCCGTATTTTTTAAAAACAACAAACAGTATCTTTTATCGGCTTCACCGGAAAGGTACCTAAGAAAAGAGAAGGATAAGATTATTTCGCAACCTATTAAAGGGACGGCAAAAAGACATCCGGATTTTCAGGAAGATGAAGCCATAAAGCAAAGGTTATTATCCAATGAAAAAGAACGTTCGGAAAATATCATGATTGTTGACCTGGTGAGAAATGATTTGTCGAGAACGGCAGCAAAAAATTCTGTAGAAGTGGAGGAACTTTGCGGGGCCTATACCTTCAAACAGGTGCATCATTTGATTTCAACAGTTATTTCCAAAGCAGATAAAGAAAAATCTGCTGTAGAAATTATCAGGACAACATTTCCTATGGGAAGTATGACGGGAGCGCCAAAAATCTCTGCAATGAAAATTATTGAAGATCTGGAAGGAACCAAACGAGGTCTTTACAGCGGGGCTGTGGGGTATTTTACACCGGAAAACGATTTTGATTTTAATGTTGTCATACGTAGTATATTGTATAACCAACAAAACGGATATGTTTCCTTTTCTGTAGGCAGTGCCATAACAGCATTATCGGTTGCTGAAAAAGAATATGAAGAATGCCTGTTGAAAGCAAAGGCCATGCGTGAAGTATTGGAATCGTAAGGTGCTAGGTATTCATTTTTCCTTTTTATATCTTTGGAAATGCTTTTAAAATTTCAAAAACATTTAGCTGAAAACCTTCCTTTCTTAAAAGAAAAAAAACTGTTATTGGCACTTAGCGGAGGTCTTGACAGCATGGTTTTGGCATATCTGTTAAAAGAATCGGATTGTACTTTTACGATGGCACATTGTAATTTTCAACTTCGCGGAAATGAAAGTGATGGGGATGAAAAATTTATCAGAGATTTTGCTTTACAAAACAAAATTAAGTTATTCGTAACCCGTTTTGATACAGAAAGTTTTGCTACAGATAATAAACTATCAATTCAAGTAGCGGCACGGCAACTTCGCTACATTTGGTTTTATCAGTTGCTTGAAGAAAATAAGCTCGATTATATACTCACGGCACATCATCTGGATGACAATCTGGAAACTTTCCTGATTAATCTGACACGAGGCACAGGACTGGATGGATTGACAGGAATCCCTGCCCAAAACAACAGGATTGTACGTCCGCTTCTGAATTTTAACCGGGAAGAAATCCGAAATTTTGCCGTTGAAAATAAAATTGAATGGAGGGAAGACAGTAGTAATGCATCCGACAAATACCTCCGGAATAAGCTGCGTCATGATATTATTCCAATGCTGAAAAGCCTGAATCCTTCTTTTTTGGATTCTTTTGAGGATACTCTGAATAATCTCCAACAGGCAAAATCATTAGCAGAAGATGCTTCGGTTTTGGTTTATAAGCAGGTCGTTTCTGAAAAAGAAAACCAGAAGCATTTCAATATTTCAGAACTGAAAAGACTGGCTAATTATAAGGCCTATTTGTATGAATGGCTAAAACCTTTCGGATTCAGAGCGTGGGAAGATATTTATGAACTCACAGAAGCCCAATCCGGAAAAATAATTCTCTCTGAAAACTACAGGCTGCTGAAAGATAGAGAATATCTGATTTTAGAGCCTATCAAAGAAAAAGATTCCGGCATTTATGAAATAATTGGCAATGAAATCAAGACGCCCATACCTCTGAAAATCTCAGAAACAGACCAAATAATAAAGGCTTCAGATACTCACCGGATTTATGTAGATAAAGAAACGTTAAAGTTTCCGTTGTATATTAGAAAATGGCGGGAAGGTGACTATTTTTGTCCGACTGGAATCGATGGAAAAAAGAAAGTCAGCAAGTATTTTAAAGACGAGAAAATGTCTTTAAGCGAAAAAGAAAATACATGGCTGCTGATTTCTGACAATAAGATAGTCTGGATTATAGGAAAACGTTCAGACCGTAGATTTTATGTAAGCAATACAACTCAACAAATATTAAAAATAGAAATCCTGAAATGAAAAAAATAAGCCTCCTGCTGTTCTTCTTCTTCGCCCTTGTTTCTTCTCATGCGCAGATTTTAGACCCTGTAAAATGGACTTCCAAAATAGAAAAACTATCTGATACAGAATATGAAATGACTTTTGACGGCGTGATTGAGCCGGAGTGGCATATGTATTCTCAGTTTACGCCAGAAGGTGGTGTAAATCCATTGGAAGTATTGATGAATAATGGTGAGGGTAATTTTGAGGCAACAGGTAAAGCCGAAGAAAGTAAAACACGTACTGAATTCAACGATATTTTTAAAATAGATGAGATCTTTTTCGAAAATACCGTACAGCTAAAGCAGAAGATTAAGATTACTAATAAAGACAATAACCTTGTACAGATTGAACTGTCGTATCAGGTCTGTAAAAAGGTCTGCATCCAACAAAATAAATATTTTGAGTTTGACCTGAAAAATCTCACTGCTCAGGAAGTAAAGACGTTTTCTGAACCGGTAACAACCAAAGCCGAAAAAAAAGCAGAAACCGTAACCACTCAAAAACCGGCAAAGGAAACTGAAAAAGGACTTTTGACTATTTTCCTGATTGCTTTTTTCTCTGGTTTTGCAGCCTTACTGACACCTTGCGTTTTTCCAATGATACCGATGACGGTAAGTTTCTTTACAAAACAAAGCAAAACCAAATCTCAGGGAATAAGAAATGCTATATTATATGGTGTTTCAATTATTTTAATTTATGTCATATTGGGTTCATTGGTTACTGCAATTTTTGGAGCAGATGCATTGAATGCCCTTTCAACCAACGTTTGGTTTAACATTATTTTCTTTATTCTGCTGGTATTTTTTGCTGCTTCCTTTTTAGGTGCTTTTGAAATTGTTTTGCCGAATTCATGGGCTAATAAAGTAGACAGACAGGCAGACAGAGGCGGTTTTATCGGAATCTTTTTTATGGCGTTAGCCCTGGCAATAGTTTCTTTTTCCTGCACAGGACCAATTGTAGGGTCGCTTTTAGTCGAAGCTGCTTCTAAAGGCGGTATCGCGCCTATTGTGGGGATGGTGGGATTCTCATTGGCCTTAGCGCTTCCGTTTATGCTTTTTGCCTTATTCCCGGGATGGATGAATTCACTTCCAAAATCAGGCGGATGGTTGAATACGGTTAAAGTTTCCTTAGGATTCTTAGAGTTAGCCTTTGCATTTAAATTCCTTTCAAAGGCAGATTTGGTAATGCAGACTCATTTACTGGAAAGAGAAGTTTTCCTTGCCATATGGATTGCCGTGTTTGGAGCCTGGGCGTTCTATTTATTCGGAAAGATAACATTGCCGCATGATAGTCCGCTAACCCATATTTCTGTGGGCAGGTTTTCTTTAGGTCTTTTGGTATTATCGTTTACGATTTACCTTATTCCGGGACTTTGGGGTGCCCCGTTAAAAATTATTAGCGGTTTCCCTCCGTCTATAACTTATAGCGAGTCACCGTATGGAGTTGGAAACTCAAAAGGAGGAGGGACTTCTTCCGGTGAAGCACTTCCCGAAGGTGCAAAATTAGCAGTTCACGATATTGTCGCTTTTACAGATTATGACCAGGGCGTTGCCTATGCTAAAAAAGTAAATAAGCCAATTTTATTAGACTTTACCGGATTTGGTTGTGAAAATTGCCGTAAGATGGAGGACTTTGTATGGTCTGACAATAACATCCAGTCTATTCTAAAAAATGATGTAGTGTTGATTTCCTTATATGTGGATGAAAAGCAGGAACTCGCAGAAGCTGAAAAATATGTTTCTAAAGAAACCGGAAGAAAAATCAAAACTAAAGGTAACAAATGGAGTGATTTTCAAATCACAAGATATAAGGCAAATGCACAACCGTATTATATTATTCTGGATTCAGAAGGAAATGATTTAAATGAGCCGGTAGGTTACACTCCAGATAAAGAAGAGTATGAAGCCTGGTTAAAATCAGGAATTTCAAAACATAAAAAAGGGGGATTGTAAAATCCCCCTTTTTTCTTTAATTTTTTTATCGATTATCCGAAACTTTATATCAGATAGATTTCATAAGTTATACTTTTTGCTTAGCGACCTGCGTCTTTGTGAGCAACTGTTTTTATTCCTGGTTACCAATTAGTTTTCGGGCAGCAATCTGCACAGGATCCCAAACAGGAGAGAAGGGAGGTGCATACGATAAGTCCAAATCGATAATGTTTCTTAAAGTGAGTTTATTCGTAAGTGCGACTGCCAGCACATCAATTCTTTTTGCGGCGCCTTCTTCACCAATAATCTGTCCGCCAAGCAGTTTTCCTGTGTTCTTTTCGGCTATAAGTTTTACGCAGATATCTTTGGCATCCGGATAATAATGGGCTCTGGTTTTGGATTGTATGGTTGCCGTTATGTAGTCTATTCCTAAAGTCTTTGCTTCTTTTTCCAGTAGTCCGGTTCGGGCTACTTCATAGGAGCATATTTTACAGACGGCTGTTCCTACAATTCCGGGAAAAGCAGCCTTTTGCCCAAGAATGTTTTTTCCGGCAACTACACCGGTTTTATTCGCTACGGTTCCTAAAGCTACATGAAAAGGTTTTTTGCTTACAAGATGGTACGTTTCGGCACAATCACCCGCAGCCCACACATTTCGGATATTGGTTCTTTGTCTTCTGGAAACTTTAACGGCTCCTTTTTCAGACAGGGCAATCTTTGAATTTTTTAGAAAAGCAGTATTTGGGCTTGTTCCCATTCCTAAAATAACCATATCGGCTTTCAGTTTTTGCTTATTCGTCACAACCGCAGAAACGGTATTGTCTTTGACTTCAAAGTGCCTGAGTTCTTCTTTAAGATAAATAGTGACGCCCAGATTTTCCATAGCTTCACGAATGGTCTTGCCCATGTCAGGGTCAAGGGTATTCATGATTTCTTCGGAACGATTAATTAAGGAAACTTTGAGGCCTTTGATAAGAAGGGCTTCTGCCATTTCCAATCCAATATAACCGCCGCCAACAATGACTGCATGTTTTGGTTTCTTATTTTCTATATATTGATTGATTTTTATACCGCTTCTTAATGTTGAAACGCCAAAAACGCCATCAGCATCCCTGTTTTCTACTTCAGGACAATAGGCTTTTCCTCCGGTAGCAATCAGCAGCTTGTCATAATTTTCCCAGAATTGTGTTTTTTCAAGACTGTTTTTAACCAAAACTCTGTTATGGTCTGTGTCTACTTCAAGTACTTCATGCAGTATACGCGCATCAATATTATATTTCTTTTTGAATTGTTCCGGTGTCCTTATAATGAGCTCATCGGAAGAACTTACTTTTCCTGAAATAAAATACGGAATGCCACAAGCGGAATAGGAGGTATATTCCGATTTTTCAAATACGATGATCTCAATTTCTTTGTTTTCCCGCCGCACTTTCGAAGCGGCGCTCATTCCGGCAGCATCGCCGCCAATTATAATAAGTTTCTGTTTTTTCATAAAATAAAATCAGCCAAGATGCTTAAATGTAAACATTTTGGCTGATATAAAAAAAGATAGGGAGAGATTACTTTTTGAGGAATACTTTGAATCGGGTTCCTTTCCCTAATTCCGATTCAATTTCTATTTTTCCGTTTAACTTCTGTACCATTTTTTGTACGGTTGAAAGACCTATTCCGGTTCCTTTTGCCTCGAAACGGTCTGTTTTTCCTAAAGTTTCAAAAATGTTGAAGATTTTGTGATGGTTGGCTTTGTCGATACCGCAGCCATTGTCTTCGATAGAAATAATATTAAAATCTTCTGTTTCAGAAAAATCAATATGGATGATGCCTTTTGGCTTATCGTTGTATTTTATACTGTTGCTGATTAGGTTATAAAAAATCTGTCCCAAAGCCATTTTATTGGAACGAATCTTATGATTCTTATCGGGGAGTATGAACTGAAATTCATTTTTAGTATCCAGTATATCAATGAGATATTGCATGAAGTCATTGAGCCTGATATTTTCATTGGCAATAACCTGTTCGTTGTCATATTTGTAATACTCCAAAATGGCATCTACCAGTTTTTTCAACTCTTCAGATGATTTGTAAATATAACCCAGCATCTGCATTCCGTCTCCGTCAAGCTGGTCATGATTGCTTTCCTGAAGTAACCGGGTCAACATCATGATATTGTTCAAAGGAGATTTGATATCATGTGAAACGATAGAAGCAAATTGCTCCAGGTCTTTATATTTGGAAAGCAGCATGTTGTGGTTTTCCATTAATTGAAAATTCTTTTTCCTTAATTCCAGCAGATTGATAACCTGATTGGCTAATTTTTCTAAGGCCAGTAGTTGGAAATTATCCAAATTTCTCGGTTGGTTGTCAATAACGCACAACGAACCCAAAGCATGGCCGTTCGGATCAACTAAAGGCACACCAACATAACACCTAACATTCGGATGCCCGATAACATTAGGATTGTCATAAAAACGGTCATCTTCAAGCGAATCTGACACAATCATCATTTCGCGTGGATTATTTAATGTATGGGCACAAAAAGAAGTATCTCTGGCTCCTTCTGAAAATTCAAGGCCAATTTTTGATTTGAACCATTGACGGTCTTTATCAACCAGTGTAATGGTTGAGATAGGAGTGTGGCAGATTTCAGAAGCCAGTTTGACTATGTCGTCGAAATCTTTTTCCGGAGCGCTGTCTAATATTTTATAAGCCAATAAGGCATCAAGACGCTCCTTCTCATTGTGTGGTATTTGAGGGAAAATCATTTGAAGCAAAAATTAGGTTATGTCTTTTTATACGAAAAAAACGGGTTAATGGTTTTTGTTTTCGCAATAAAAATATTCTATTTCTAATTTGGTTCGACATTTACTATGGAGTTTAACAGATTTGCTCCTGAAATTTTTCCTGTTTCCAAATAAGAAATTTAGTATTTTAGCTTTATTAATTTAGTATACGCCATGTTAGTAAAAGTTTATGGAAGCGCCGTTTTTGGCGTAGAAGCCACAACAATCACCATCGAAGTAAATATCGATAAAGGCATAGGCTACCACCTGGTAGGATTGCCGGATAATGCCATAAAGGAAAGCAGCTATCGGATTGCTGCGGCATTAAAAAATAACGGCTACCAACTTCCGGGAAAAAAAATCACGATTAACATGGCTCCGGCCGATTTAAGAAAGGAAGGTTCTGCTTACGACCTGACTTTGGCCATTGGCATTCTTGTGGCATCAGGTCAGTTACAATCTGATGTGGTGGACCGTTATGTTATTATGGGAGAACTTTCGCTAGATGGAAGCCTGCAGCCAATTCGCGGAGCTCTGCCCATTGCAATCAAAGCTAAAGAAGAAGGTTTTAAGGGATTTTTTCTGCCAAAGCAGAATTTAAAAGAAGCTGCAATTGTTTCGGACCTGGAAGTATATGGTGTTGAAAATGTACAGGAAGTCATTGATTTTTTTGAAGGTAAGGGAAATATAGTTCCTGCCGTTTTTGATACCAGAGCGGAGTTTTATAAGACTTTAGAATTTCCGGAGTCTGATTTTAGCGATGTAAAAGGGCAGGAGTCCATTAAACGCTGTATGGAAATTGCAGCAGCCGGAGGACACAATATTATATTGATTGGTCCGCCAGGTGCCGATAAAACAATGTTGGCAAAACGTTTGCCCAGTATTCTACCACCTATGACTTTACGGGAAGCATTGGAAACCACAAAAATTCACAGTGTAGCGGGAAAAATAAAAGAAGCCGGATTGATGAGCCAGCGACCATTCCGAAGTCCGCACCACACCATTTCTAATGTGGCATTAGTTGGAGGAGGAAGTTACCCACAGCCAGGAGAAATTTCAATGGCCCATAACGGCGTATTGTTTTTGGACGAATTGCCGGAATTCAAACGGGAAGTATTGGAAGTCATGCGTCAGCCTTTGGAAGACAGGGAAGTTACTATTTCAAGGGCAAAATTTACCATAACCTATCCGTCATCGTTTATGTTGGTTGCAAGTATGAATCCAAGTCCGAGTGGTTTTTTTAATAATTCGGAGTCTTCCATTTCATCATCGCCTCATGAAACGAGCCGCTATCTGAATAAAATTTCAGGGCCGTTGCTGGACAGGATTGATATTCATATTGAAGTAACGCCGGTTCCTTTTGATAAACTCTCTGAAGAAAGAAAAGCAGAAAGCAGTGCCAGTATCCGGGAACGGGTAATCAAGGCAAGAGAAATTCAGGTAATGCGTTTTTCAGATTATGAAAAAGTAAATTACAATGCCCAGATGTCAACCCGACTGATTCGTGAGTTTTGCCCGTTAGACGAGAATTCGAAGGAATTATTAAAATCGGCTATGGAAAGGTTGAATCTTTCCGCCAGAGCCTATGACCGGATATTAAAAGTAGCCCGTACAATAGCTGATTTGGAAAATGCTACCGACATAAGTTCGCACCATATAGCGGAAGCCATTCAATACAGGAGTTTGGATAGGGAAGGTTGGCTGGGATAATGCCGAATTAAGTCAAATCTATTTCAAGATGGATATCAAGAGGTTCAAGCTTAAATAAATCGGAATCAATTTCTTTGGTTATAACAGCACCTTCATTTCTATAAAAATCAATGGTTGCCTTTGTTGGCGTAGCAGAAATGTAGAGTTTTTTTGCTCCAAAATCCAATGCAATTTTTTTACATTCCTCAATCAGTTTGTGGCCAATTCTTTTTCCTCTGTAATCAGCACTGACATACAGAATGTCTATCTTGCAATATTCTGAACGGATTCCTCTTTTTTTGTTTTCAACGGAAGCTACACCTGCAATCGTATCGTTGTCAAAAGCACCGATAACTTTTCCTCCTTCTTCAAGAATACGGTTCTGTGAAGTGATAATATATTCCAGTTCTTTAGGGTCAAAAGCTTTCACAACACAATATTCGGGTTTGAGAATCAGCGCTCCTTTTACATATTTGTAAATTTCGTGGATTATTTCTGAACGATTAATCTCTTTGATGGTAATCAGTTCAGCTTTTTTTAGTTCTCTAAAAGTAAGTCCCATGCTCATTTTTCAAATGTAGGAGATGCATGCTTATAAAAAAAGACCCGAAACCGAGTCTTTTATATTTTTATCGTATCTCAGCAAAAGTATCGCCTTGCTTTATATCTCCGGTCTTAAATCCTTTGTTGAACCAATACATCCGCTGTTCTGATGTGCCGTGCGTAAAAGAATCGGGAACAACCTGTCCCTGCATTTTCTTTTGGATGGCATCATCGCCAACGGCATTTGCGGCACTTAGGGCTTCTTCAATATCGCCGGGTTCTAAGATTTGTTTCATTTGTTCATTATAGTGCGTCCATACACCGGCATAGAAATCAGCCTGGAGTTCTAAGGCTACGGAAAGCTTATTGGCTTCGGCTTCGCTTAGTCCTTGCTGCATCTGTCTCATTTTGGCTGAGGTTCCTAAAAGCGTCTGTACGTGATGCCCAATTTCATGAGCCACTACATAGGCCACGGCAAAATCGCCACCTTTTGCCCCAAATTTTGATTTTAATTCGTCAAAGAAAGTCATGTCCATATATACCTTTTGGTCACCCGGACAGTAGAATGGGCCGGAAGCAGAACTGGCACCACCGCAGGCAGTACTTACCTGTCCGCTAAACAAAACCAATTTTGGAGCTTTGTAAGTCCAGCCATTTTCTTTAAAAATTTCCGTCCAGACATCTTCATTGTCAACAAGCAGTGCATTTACAAACTCTCCTTCTTCTTTTTCTTTGGCAGTCAGTTCTCTGGATTCGGTTGGTGCCGACTGTCCCTGCTGCATTTGTTCTAAAATAGGAGCAAGATTTTGGGCGCTTTCGCCTCCAAAAATGTTAATTAATAAAATGATAATTCCAATAAGTCCACCTCCGGCAACTACTTTGCCTGTTGAACCCAGACCTCTTCGGTCTTCCATATTGTCACTTTGACGTCTGCCTTGCCATTTCATGATTTTGTGTTTTTATACAAATTAAATACATTTTTGAATAAAAAGTAAATAATTATGAGAATGGAATTAGAAATCTTTTTTATTTGTTAATTATTCAGCTAATAAGATATCGGTTCCAGACCTGGTCTCCTAATTTCTGAATGCCATAACCTAAATTTTCAGTTTCTATTTTTTGAGAGGAATTATCTTCAAATGTCAAATGGAGGCATATTTTTTGGTTTTCTTCACAGACATTCCATGTGCCCTTATATTCCTGGGTGTTCTTATTGGGCAGGTAAAGTCCTCCGCCAGATACGCTGCTAAAGGATTCCAGAATATAGAGTACGGTAAAGTCCGGATATAAAAAAAGTGCATATTTTGTTTCTTCATACCAGCCGCCGTCGGAATAATCTCTGTCGCTGTTTGCTTTTTCAAAACGCAAGACTCTATTGGATAAAGTGGCAATCATTTGGTTTACAGATGGGTTCATAGTATACGGTTTTATTTTTTTATTGTTTCAAGAGGAATATCTGGCATAAGCCTTTATCAGCTTTTCATCATATCTGTTGGTTTTATAGCCTTTTCCGTTGTACTTAAGAGCAAATTCTGCCCAATTCTTGTTTTTTAGTAGCCGGATAAGATTGTTTTGCTCCAGAAACAGTCCGAAAGCTTTTAAGTGTTCACCTTCGTTCAGGTACATTTTCTCTACAAATTCGTCTATGCTCGCATAGCCTAATGATGGGGCGTTGAATCCCATGATTTGGTACAATCCCCAGGAAGCCGAACAGTAAGCCGCTTCCCTAAAAAGAGCATCGGGGTTTAGGTCGGCGGCTTTTTCCAAACGGTCATATTCACCTGAACCACCCACATAATATTTTTTAGTATAGCTTTGATATAAAATATTTTGAGTATCATTATTTACATAATTACTACAATTAATATTCCTCTTGTCTAATTCTCTCCAAAAGACATGTCCTTCAAATAAAATCTTTGGGCGTCCGTCAACAAGAAAACCTTTTCCGCCGCTTTCTACTTCATTGACTGCTTTTACAATGGTAAGTTCCAAATTGTGAAAACTGGCAAAATCCATAAGATTCTGTTCAGAAAGCAGTTTGTTGTTGGAAGCATATCCAACATTGGCAATCTCTAAGAGTCTGGACCAGGTTTTAATCCCTACAATTCCATCCACAACCAAAGAATGGCTTAGCTGGAAATCTCTCACGGCCTTTTCGGTTTCCGGACTGAAGTAATTGGATACCAGCAGCGGATATCCTAATTTTTGCAGGAGTTCATTCAGGTAATTCACTTCTGCCGACTTTGTTCCTAATCGAATTGTTTTCATTGGTTGATGGTTATTTTAGATGAGGTGGAGTAATCGAATACATGATTTTGCGATTTGACAAGGTTGTCATTCTTGTCAAAGTAGTTTACCTTATAGGATAACAGCGTATTGGTTGAAATGCTGTTTTTGACGATAAAATTGAATAATACCGGAATAGCAAATTCAGCCTTTAATTTTTCAATGGTGAATCGGCTTCCGGTTTGTTCCACAATCAGTTCCATAGTGATTTTGGAAGTGGTAGTTTTCTGTTTTTTGATTTCAATTTGCAGGTAGCGGTTGTAGCTGGTGGATTGGGAAACAATCTGGCTGAATTCGGAACTGATATCTTCAATACTTTCAAAATCAAAAAAAATATTTTTTACCGTAGATGATTTGGTATTAGGATTTAAAGCGATACTATCTAAAATTTTACTTTCACTACTGATTAAGTCAGGAAATTTGTTGAAATAGGTGCTGTTGAAATAGGCAGCATTTTCATTATTGACAAATAAGACGGAATTAAGCCTGCATTTTGAGATGGACTTGTTACTGATTTTAATCGTTTTGGAGGTATTGTCAATGACAGATTCAATCATTTCACCAATCGTTTTTTCGAGATTGAGTTCAATAATGCTGGTGTCTTTGATTTCTTTGTGCCTGAAATTGATATTTGCGAATTGGGATATGGTATTGTTCAGGGCATTAATCAATATACTGGCTTCCGAAAGGTTTTCCGTTGACAGATTGAACAGGAAATGTTTGCCGTCTGTAGAGATGTCGGACTGTTGCAGGAAATAATTACCACTGATTTCATAATCGGATTCGATGTCATTAGGAAAAAGAAACTGGACTTTTTCAAAATAATCGGTCTTGTCGCCGTCTATGTAATTATTCTGTAGCAATTCAATTTTCAGTTTCGCCAAATCAAATTCGGATAGGTTAGGACCTAAGGCAAACTGAAAGCTGATTTTAGAGATTTCTTCCTGGGTACTCGTTCCGTCTTCATAAGCATGAAATATGGTAGAAATACAAGGTTTCATGGTATCGAGGTCGCGTGATAGCCCGTATGTTTTTGAGATAAGCAAAAAGGTGTTGGGTTGTAATGTGGATTTGTAGATGGAAAGTTTGCTGAAATGGACTCCCGGAACAAAGATTTGCCTGAATTGGGAAAAATCTTCATTGAGGTTGAATGGGTTATTGATAAAACCGCCACCAATGGTTTTATAAAGGCTTGTAGCAGCATCTGATGACAGAGGATAGTTCAACGTTTTGTTTACCCGCAGGAGAAAAGTACTTTTTACGAGTTCTGCCTGTACATCCGTATTCAGGTGGTTTTCCTTTTGAATTTCCAATATCGAACGCCTTGAGATTATGGTATTCGGGGCATTTGATTTGATGACGAGCGGATTGCTTAGGATGGATGCTTTTGGTGTCCTGATGTTTTCTGTTCCTGGTTCGTTTCCGAAGAATTTCAGGTTTTTTATGGAACCGATATTCCGGGCTACTAAAAAATTCTTCCTGAATTTGGAATAGCCTTTAAATTCAAAAAACAGGTCGATACTACTTTTGAGGTTATTGATTTGGGTAATCAGGTTAAGAAATGCGATTTTGACAGCTTCATCCTTTAAATCAAACTGGATTTCATTTTTTTCGGGTGTTACTATGCCGTTAATCTTGATGCTGTCGTCTTTTATTTTTAGGTTTAATACAGCTTCCTTCAGGTTTAGGGCGATATTCTTTTCATTGGCTTTTAACGGCTTGTTTTTGATGGTGTATTTGAGTGTCACTCTTCCCATAAGTCCGCTGTTTTTTCCGGATTTATCCAATACATTTTCATAATAGAAAAGCGTATTGTTGTTTGGTGCTATTTCAATTTCGGGGAAAAGCAGGGTGATATTGCTATCGCTATAGTCTTTAAAAGAGGCACTTTCATCTATTGCCATATCTCCATCGAGTAAAGGAAAATATCTGTTGATTGGAAGGATACCTATGACAGGTCTGTCAATATTGATAGAATGGATAATAGGATGTTCAATAACAGTGAAAGGTGCATCAGGACTTACGACCGTAGTAAATGAGTTACTCGGCTTTGCGGGTTCCAGATTGAATCGATTGGTAGGAACCAGTTTTGTTCCTTCCAGTTTAAAGGTTTTTAAGTCAGGCATGATTTCTAATTTTGAGAATCTTTGGGTTTTAGTAAACAAAAGGGACATTTGTCCCTTTTGTAACTGTTTAAAAAATACTATTCCATGAATGGAGCTCTTATTTTTTCGATGTCGGCATTTTGCGCATCGGTTCCAGTTGGAATTTCAAATAAGATATCACCTTCCAGATAATCTATTTTTTGGTAATCTGTTGAAATGGTAACCTTTTTAGCTTTTTTACCAATCTTGCCCTTACAGGTATATTTTACTTTGTATTCTGTAGGCTTGATGTTATAGTCTAATTCATACCAGGCCTTATAAGGAAGCATTTCCTCATAGTTATCTGCGGTGAATTTGAACTTTTTAGTCGCCATTTTGTCTGCTTTAAATGTGACTTCCAGCGTATCTGATTCAAACAATTCTTCAGTAGACAGGTTGTAATTAATCATGTTCTGAACCAATAGCGGAATGAAGATTTTAGTACCTTCAAATTCATATTCATTGACAGTGTCTTTCAGTTTTACCCGTTTGTCTTTTTCATACATGATATTCTGCCTTACCTTAACTTTACTTGCTCCGTTGTTTTTTACGAAGTCAAAAACGAAAGCATTTTTTTCTTTGGATTTGTCGTTCCAGGTGGCAGGAAAGATGGCATCGATTTCTTTGCCGGCTCTGCTTGTGGTTTTTACATACGGAGTGCCTTCCGGAGCAATCATTCTTCCGGAACTTTTCCAGATAATTTTCCCTTTAGAATCCGGATAGCCCACTTCAATAGAAACCTGGCTTACAGGACTGTCATTGACGATGTCGCTGTCTTTGTCTAATTTGATTAATCCTCCGTTCAAAGAAGCAATTACCTGAACTTTTGAAAAATCTTCATCCAATTGGATTTCAGAGATGTATTTTTTCAGTTCTGTTTTAGCTTCAGTTCCGGACTTTAATGTAAGAGGAGTAAGGTTACCGCTGATTTTTGAGCTTAGCACTTCAATAGAAGAGAATCGGATACTGTCTGTGAAATTCACTTCTCTAACCTGTTGCCCGGACTTTAAGCTGAATCCCATACTGGCTCCCTGGTTCCAGATATTAAGAAGTTTTTCCGATTCTGAAGTTTCACCTCCAAAATTCTTATCGGTTGGGTCCAATATCTGCTTTCTCAACAATTCAAAAGCAAAGTCTCTGGCCTTTGTCATCAGCTGTTCTTCCACTTTTTTTCTTTCGGCATCAGAGAACTGATTATCTGTAATGATTTCGGTTGTGATACCGCCTTCTGTTACAATTTTTTCATATTCATGTTCCCAGTTTACACGGAACCAGCTGATTCCTGCACTGAATTTGGAAGAGAAATAGTTGTGTACTTTTTTGGCATTTACAGTAACCTTGATTTCGGTTGTTGGCATATAAGCTTTATACTTAATATTGTTTTCAACAACCAGATTATTGGTACCATTTTCTAAAGCACTTCTAACCAATGAGGCACTGTTTCTTCCCATTAAGATAGAAAGGGCATTATCGCCAAGTCCAAAAGTGGTTCCGCTGCCTTCTCCCTGAATATTAAATGACCAAGGGTTGGAGCCTCCAAAAGGATTGCTTTGGGATTTTTCACCCACTACGTGCATGGCAATAGTGTTTTCCGTTAGCTGTATCGGCCTTACGTTTGTAGCGTTAAAATCTTTATCGACACCTCTCAGGAAAGAG
This sequence comes from Flavobacterium sp. 38-13, assembly GCF_001899155.1. Taxonomy (NCBI): domain Bacteria; kingdom Pseudomonadati; phylum Bacteroidota; class Flavobacteriia; order Flavobacteriales; family Flavobacteriaceae; genus Flavobacterium; species Flavobacterium sp. 38-13. Next base: position 46,770 of record NZ_MKVG01000006.1, on the reverse strand, counting down.
AAGAGTCCGAATAGTTTTGAAGTTCTCTGGCTTTTGTATTCGGCATCCAGTTTGATTTTTAATTTGTCGATTGCTTTTTTCAGCAATGCTTCCGGCAGGTCAATAGTACTGGTAAGTGTTGTATAGGCTCCTGCTTCTTCTTCAAGTCCTTCGGCACCAATTACAGTAGTACCGTCTGCTTCCGATTTGAATACCTGCATAGAGAATTTAAATCTTCCGTCAGGATGTTTGGATAGTCTTGGATACTTCGGATAATAATAGAACTGCATTGGCAATCCGTTATCTCTTAAAAGCATGTTGTTCGGGTCCGGAGAAAAAAGGACTGCGAAATCTGCTCCATCTTCTTTCTCCAAAAGAATTTCTACGGTTCCGGCTCCAGCGTGTGGGTAGCCAAGAGGGGTTACTTGTGACATTTTTTTAAATTTAATTATTAGATTCTTACTCTGTTAAGGTTTTTCAGATTACACCTTGTCTTTTAGCTAAAAACCGACGGTGTAAAATTCTTATTTGGCAATTAGCTGTAAAAGAGCATATTGCCTGATTTTTTTAAGATTATTTCCTGTAGATTTATTGTAGCGCTTTTCCCGGTTGGGAGAGGAAGAATGGCTTGCTAAAAAAGGGTAATTTTCCCCTTGCGATATTTTCCTAATTGAGATAGTTTTGGCGATTATTAACAACTTAAACTTGAAAAACATGAAAAGCTCAAAAACTATTTTTTTAGCTGGATTATTTTGTTTAACTTTTTTCTTTCAATCGTGTAGTGAGGATAGAATTTATGACAAGCCAACACAATTGATTTCTAATGAGTTGGCTACAGAGATGCATATGAACTACAATTCAAAAGCGGTGCGCTCAAAAGCGGAGGATAGTATAAAAGAAGATGCGAATGCAGTATGGTATTCTGTTGAAGAATTGGAAAAGTATATCAATTATATCAAGACAGAAGGAATTAATAAGGGTTATAAAGTAGATGGAATCAGATTGTATCTGGGTAGGTATCCTGATGACCCGAAATATGCTGAAAAAGCGGGGATGACCACTATATTTTTATCACCGACGGGTGCCAAAACCGATATGCAGAAATCCGGGATGCTGAATGTTTCGACTATGCAGGAAGAGCCTCATTATGATATAACCGATCTTTCAGTAATGAATTATGGTTCAATGGGTAACCCTCCTAAAATGACATATCCTTTCAAAAAATAATGTTAGAGGACTTAAGATTTTATTGCATTTACTTGGCTTTATTAGCGGGAATAGTAGGATTGTTGTTTTACAACAAACTTCCCGGTAATAAGGCTAAGTCCTTGCTAGGTATGATCTTTTTTTCTGTCCTGACAGAGTTTGTAGGCAGCAATCTCACCCGATGGACCGGATGGATTAATTATGGTGTGTATAATTTTTATATGCTCGTTAGCCTTTCTTATTATCTACTTCTTTTAAAATACCTGTTAGTCCAACGCAGCCATAGAAGATTAGTTGATGTATTCCTGGCTGTTTTTATACTTTTTTATTTCGCTAATTTTATTTTCATCCAAAAAAATATTTCAGAAACATTTACCTATAGTTTTACATTGGGAGTGTTGTTTGTCTTGCTAATGTCCTGTCTGTATCTGGTTGAAATATTTAATTCAAAAAAAATATTGAATTTCAGTAAATCGGTTTTTTTTTGGTTTATCTTAGGCGTCCTGCTTCTTCACGTCCCTTATTTGCCTTTTATGCTGGCTATTAAGTGGTTCCTGATTGAAAGTAATGAAAGTGTTTACAGTCTTGTACTGTTCATTCTCAATGTCTTGATGTATGGTTGTTTTATAATTGGATTTATATGGAGCGAAAAGAAATACAATTACTAGTTATTTCATTAAGTATTGTCTTCTTTACCTTACTGGTGTTAATTTTGGTGCTCTTTTTCTATTTCCACAAGAAAAAAACCAATTTTTTGATTGAAAAAATGGAAGCCGATCTCCATTTTCAGTCAGAATTGGTGAAATCAAGGATAGAAATGAAGGACCAGACACTGACAGAAATCAGCAGGGAACTTCACGATAATATTGGTCAGATTTTGTCTGTTGCCATTATGCAGGTCAACATGTATATCCAAAATCAGAAAGCCATGACCAAGGAGGAACTTGACGACCTGAAAAACATTTTAGGAAAGTCGTTAGATGAAATCAGAACCCTATCAAGGATTATAAATAAAGATAATTTACTGGAATCCAATTTTTTAGAGGCCATACAGCTGGATCTGGACCGTATCCGGAAATTAAAAAGAATAGATTGTAATTTTAGCATAAATGGTGATTTTCCTGAAATAAACGTTGAACACGAACTGATTATATATCGGATTTTTCAGGAAGCGATTCTCAATATCTTAAAGCATTCCCACAGTGAGATTATTGATTTTCAAATAGACTGCCTGGACCATGACAATATTAAAATCAAGCTGATTGACCACGGAATCGGCTTTAATTCAAAGAAGAAAAGCAGCGGTTCGGGATTGAATAACATACATGTCAGGGCTAAGCTCATCGGAGCTTCTGTTTCCGTAACATCTGATAGTTCAGGAACTGTGGTACTGTTTACCTATCCTAAAAGAATTAATCATGAAAACGAATAGAAAAAATAAGGTTATCATCGTAGACGACCATTTGCTGTTTTCACAATCTTTGAAATTTCTGATTAATAGTTTCAGCGATTTTGAAGTCACACACAATTTTGGAAACGGCAAAGAGTTCATACAGTTTCTTCAGGAAGAGGAAAATCTGGACATAGAAGTTGATTTGATACTGCTAGATGTAAACATGCCCATTCTTGACGGATTGGCAACTATGGTCTGGCTAAAGGAAAATCGGCCGGATTATAAAGCCATCGCACTTTCTGTTAATAATGAGGAAGACATCATCATACAAATGATTAAAAACGGAGCCAAAGGCTACCTGCTAAAAGACACAACACCGCAGATTTTTTATGATGCCTTAAAAACAGTCATAGAGAAAGGATACTTTTTTACAGAAATGGTTTCCGGTATTTTGGTCAACAGAATCGATAATGAGGACAAAAAGCTGGAATTTAAGGAAAAAGAACTCGATTTTATTAAAAGGGCCTGCAGTGAGAAAACCTATAAGGAAATAGCAGATGAAATGTGCCTTAGCCCCAAAACAATAGATGGTTACAGGGAAAGTATTTTTGCCAAACTGGAAATCAAAACAAGAATCGGACTGGTTTTGTATGCGATTAAAAACAAAATCGTTTGTGTGTAAAACAAAAAAAGCCCCATCAAATGATGGGGCTTTTTTTGTTTATAGAGTATAAATCTTTTAATAATCTGACTACGAATTTCCTATTTCTTCCAGTTCATTTTTTTCGTCAATACCAATGACATTTGTATAAATCATGTATTGTACAGAAAAAATCAGTGGGATAGTGAAAAGGATACCAATACAGAAAGCAAAAACTCCTAAACCGGCCAGAATTACTGCGACAATCATGAGAGCCAATAACATAAAGAAATTTCTTGAAACCAGCATCAGGCTCGCCTGTATCGCTTCAATAGCTTTTAGGTTACCAAAAATAATCAGCGGGGTAGTGAATAGGGTCAATAAAATGATGATATAGCTAATAACTGACCCAAGAATTGTGTTTCCGGTTAATTCAAGGGCAGTACTGATACCGTTACTGCAAAATCCTATTAAAATACCAGCAATTATAATTTCTTTTAGGTATTCGCTTTTGTAATAATAGAAAAGCGTAGAAAAGTCAAAATCTTCTTTTGCATCGGCATGGTGGGCAACCCGCAATATACCCGCATAAAATGGCTTAATAAGCGCGACAGCGATTGCACCCCCAACAAGAGCAACAATGATTCCGGCAGCAGAAAAATTCTGGATTTGAAAATCGGCAATATCCCGCCCAAAAGTACTCAACCCGATGAATATAGCGGCAAGACCCATTATTATTGCAAAGAATACGATGGAAAGAAGTAATACTCCGGCTCCGGCAATCCACACAATTTTCTGATAATTATTTAAGGCTTGAGAAAGAATTTCTCCAAATTCCAAAGGATAACCACGTTGCTTGATTTCTTCAATCTTTTCTTTAGTCGTAGTAATTTTTTGCATAAATAAGTTTGTCAATTATTGCGCGAAAGTAATCAATATTTTGGAATTATAAACTGAATCAGAGCCATTTCAATAGTTTTCGGATTACTTTCAGTTTATTTCCATAAGGGGCATAACGCAGCGGTATATCAAGCCATGTAGCTTTTTTTACGATAGCCTTCTGGTGTGAAAATGTATCGTAGCTTTTTTTACCGTGATAGGCGCCCATACCGCTGTTGCCAACACCTCCAAATGGCAGCCTTTTGTTTGAAAAGTGTACGACAGTATCGTTAATGCATCCGCCACCAAATGAAAATTTCCGGATAGCGCGTTCTGCAAAAGCTTTGTCATCTGTAAACACATATAACGACAGCGGTTTTTCATATTTTGAAATTATTTTTTCTAGGTCGCTTTCATTTTCATAAGAAATCAATGGGAGCAGTGGCCCAAAAATTTCATCTTTCATGATGGCACTGTCGAAAGAAGGTTCGTCAATAAGTGTTGGCGCAATGTAAAGACTTTCTTCATCGTGGATTCCTCCTGTGATTGTTTTTGCTTCATCTATCATTCCAACCAGTCTGAAGAAATGCTTTTTGTTTATGATTCGCGTAAAATCAGGTGAAAGCTTAGGGTCTTCGCCATAAGCATTTATAATTTCCTGTTGCAACAGGCGGATGAATTTTGTCTTAACCCCTTTGTGTATGAGAAGATAATCAGGAGCAATACAGGTTTGTCCGGCATTGATAAATTTCCCCCAGACAATACGTTTTGCTGCGATTTGAAGATTGGCATTTTTGTCAATTATACAGGGATTTTTACCGCCCAGTTCCAGAGTTACAGGCGTAAGATTCCCGGCTGCAGCTTTTGCAATTTCTTTTCCAACGGCCGGACTTCCTGTAAAAAAGATATAATCCCAACGTTTGGCCAGCTGGCTTTTGGCAATTTCTGCATCTCCTAAAACGGCCACGACTTCCTTAACATCAAAAGTTTCCCGTATGATTTTAGAAATTAAGCTTGATGTATGGGGTGTTAATTCAGAAGGTTTGAGAACAATGGAGTTACCAGCCGCATAGGCCGCAATTAACGGACAGATAGCCAGTTGGAAAGGATAATTCCACGGAGAAATAATCAGTGTTTTTCCATAAGGTTCTGTATAGATATAATCAGAAGACGGAAAATTAAGAATAGATGCCCGGACTTTTTTAGGTTTAGCCCAGGCATGGATATTTTTTATGGTATCTTTCAGGTCAGATTGCACTACATTTATTTCAGTAAGATAGGCTTCAAAAGCCGGTTTTCCGAAGTCTTTATGCAGTGCCTCTATAATATCATTTTCATGAAGTGAAATGACATGAGAGAATTTTTTAAGCTTTTCTTTTCTTTGATTGATTTCTTTATGGTTCATAATTTTTAAATTATTGTAATCCGAAACGGAATCCGAGGTAAAAATCTGCCTGTTCTCCGTCATTAATCAAGGCAGTAACCACTGAACTTGACCCTATAAAGAAACCTCCGGCTCTGAATCCCAATCCTGCTGTGAATCCTGAAATTTCATTTGACGCTAACGGAGCAAATACTTCAAAACTTTCTCTGGAATATCGTGGCGTAACCGAAATCACGTTTTGAGCCGTAACCTGGTCGTCTTTGTTATCCTTATTGAATTTTTGCTGTCCGAATACGGTAACGTAGAAATCAGGAATAATTTTTACGTCAGCATAAGCAGAAAAAACGGTTGGAAGTTTTACTTTAAAATCGCTGCCATTGGAAGTAGCAGTCAGATAACCACTCGAAAGCAGGATTTCTTCAATTTCCTTAAAGCTGCTTACGCTTTCAAATTGGTTCAGGTTGAGCGACTGTCCGGCAGGGATATTTAGTTCGTAATTGTTGTTACTGTTGTTATCGGATTTAAATGTCATGCTTCCAATGTTGCGTACGGCTGCTCCGGCATTGATTTTATAGCCGTCATTATCGTCTTTCCATTGGTAGTTCACTCCCAAATCTGTAGCAAAGCCATTTAATTTTCCAAAAAGAGAACTGGTATAATTGCCAAAATCTGAAAAATCGTCTGCCAAATCTCCTGAATAAGAAATGTTCATTCTTGCTGAAGCATCTGTCATATTCACATTTCCAAGATTGTTAGTGATGGTTCCGGAGAATTTGTCAAGACCTAAATTCGCATAGGAGCCGGGAAAGAGGAGTTTTAAGGTTACGCCCACACTCAACTTGTGTTCCTCTGTTTCATATACATTTCTGGCAACTCCAAAGGCCACTTCGCCCCAGGTGGTTCCGTTGGCGCGCTGGTTTTTATCACTTTGGATGGTTGAGGCGCCAAAAATACTGTTCAGGGCTCCATTGGTAACGGCATCTCCAATTGTTGGGTCAACATCGGTGAAATTTACTTTTCCATAAGCTTTAGTGCTGAATGAAAAAGCCCATTTTTCTATTTTCATTGCAAAGGCCGGGCCGTATACTTCGCCATCAAAACGGAGGTCGACATCCTTGTTTCCTTCAAATAGCTTTTGTTCCAAATCATCACCGCTAACGAGGTCATCAAAACCCAATCGGTTATTGGAAAGGTTAAAACTCAAGGAAAATACCCCGACTTCATATTTTGTTTTCAGGTTGGCAAGTTCGGCGGGGTTTGTACTTGCATTTAATAATCCGCCTCTTCTGGAAGTGGTAATTCCGGAAAAATGGTCCTGAGCGAAAGCACTCGTGCCAATCAGTAGGCATAATAAGATTGGTAATTTCATAGGGAAGTTTTTTAAGTTAAATGTATAGATTTTTTGTATTGGGGATACTAAATTAACGTAAAAAAAGAATCTTTATTCTTAAAAATATCAGATTGCTTTCCAAATAGGGTCATTAGGAACGGGTGCGGTTATTTCTAATAATTCTTTGGTAACGGGATGGGTGAGGGTGAGTTTGCGGGCATGCAAATGAATGCCACCATCAACATTGCTTCTGTCGGCACCATATTTCAGATCACCTTTGATTGGGCTTCCAATAGCCGCCAGTTGTGCCCGGATTTGGTGATGGCGTCCGGTATGTAAATTAATTTCCAGAGCATAATAGTTATTGAGCTCGCGGATTATCGTGTAATCTAAGCTTGCTATTTTACTATCAGGAACCTCTTTGCTATGTGCTTTTGAAGTGTTGTTCTTTTCATTTCTTTTCAGATAATGAACCAGCTTTGCCGAAGCTTCTGCGGGCTTATTTTTGACAACAGCCCAGTATGTTTTTTGCGTTTCCCGGTTTTTAAACAAATCATTGAGCCTGGAAAGTGCTTTGGAAGTGCGGGCGAATACTACGATTCCGGTTGTAGGCCTGTCCAGACGATGGACAACACCCAGAAAAACTTCGCCCGGCTTATTGTATTTTTCCTTGATATATTCTTTTACTACATCGCTTAGGGGTTTGTCGCCTGTTTTATCTCCCTGAACGATGTCGCCTACACGTTTGTTGATGACAATAATATGATTGTCTTCGTGCAGTACCTGAAGATTATTTTTTGTTGAAATGGTTTTCATTGTTTTTTGAAAATTAGATTTCGGCGACTTGGTAGTTCAAATAATCAAAAGACAATTAGTATTGTTCTTTTTCGCTAGGGAAATCGTGTGACTTCACGTCGGTAACATATTTTCCAATGGCATTGGTCATGTCATCATATAAATTCATGTATCTTCTCAAAAATCTCGGGCTGAACTCATTATTCATTCCAAGCATATCGTGAATAACCAGAACCTGCCCGTCAACGCCACCTCCGGCACCAATTCCAATTACAGGGATGGTAATGCTTTGTGCTACTTTTTCAGCCAATTTTGCAGGAATCTTTTCTAATACCAATGCAAAACAGCCTAGTTTTTCAAGTAATTTGGCATCTTCCAGTAATTTTTCGGCTTCGGCATCTTCTTTGGCACGAACCGTATAAGTTCCGAATTTATATATAGATTGTGGTGTGAGCCCCAAATGTCCCATAACAGGAATACCGGCATTGAGGATTTTTTTGATGGAATCTTTGATTTCGCTTCCGCCTTCTAATTTTACGGCATGAGCACCACTTTCCTTCATGATTCTGATAGAGGAACGCAGGGCTTCTTTTGGGTCAGACTGATAGCTTCCAAAAGGCAAATCCACTACAATCAAAGCGCGTGATGCTGCCCTGACAACACTGGAAGCGTGATATATCATCTGGTCAAGGGTAATTGGCAGGGTAGTTTCATGACCCGCCATTACATTTGAGGCAGAATCGCCAACCAGAATTACGTCAACACCGGCAGTATCGACAATTTTTGCCATAGTGAAATCATAGGATGTCAGCATTGAAATTTTTTCGCCATTGGCCTTCATTTCAATCAGCGATTTGGTTGTGATTCTCTTATAATCTTTTTTTGCAACAGACATAGTGTAGGAATTAGAAGATGTAAATGTACAAATTGCTTTATTTACCATTGCCACACAACCTATAATTTTTTCTGCTAATTTTACTTCCTTAACTTTAAAAAGATTATAATGCGAAAATTAGTACTATTGATTTTCTTTGTTTCCTTTCAACCGCTAATGGCCCAGGAAGCTGAAATCCGCCAATCGATACAAACTTTTTTTGAAGGTATACATGCCAGAGACAGCCTGAAAATTAATGCTGTGAGTGATGAAGACCTGATGTTACAGACGGTAGTGCAAAGTCCGAGAAGAAACAAGCTTGTAGTCACAAAAGCGGCTGATTTTAAAAGATATGTTGCAACGGTTCCTAAGGAAACCAAATTTGAAGAACGGCTGCTTTCCTTTACTATTAAGGTTGATGGTGGAATGGCTCACGCCTGGATACCTTTTGAATTTTACATCAATGGCGAGTTAACCCATAAAGGCGTCAACTCCATTCAACTGATTAAGAAGGAAAATCTATGGAAAATTATTTACTATGGAGACAGTAAAATCAAGATTTGAGTTAATCATTGCTGATTTTGAGCGTGACGACAAATTCACTTCCGAATCCTAAGTTACTCTCAACGGAAATTGTACCGCCTTGCGCTTCTATTAACTCCTTGCTGATGGCGAGTCCGAGGCCGGTTCCTTCTTTCTCCGAACCCGGAATCCGGAAATATTTATCAAAGATTTTGTTTTTGTACTGTGGAGAAATGCCTATTCCGTTGTCTTTGACAGTTATCATCAGCGCATTTTCTTTGGCTTCTGCGGCAATGAAAATAGTTGAGTTTTCATACGAATAGCGGATAGCATTTGAAATGAGGTTCGTAATGACCCAGGTTGTTTTTTCCTGGTCGGCTTTTATTTCAGGCAACAATTCGGGAACAGTCAGGTTAAGGCTAATCTTTTTTTGTTCTGCCAGTATTTTTGTAGCTTCTACTGCATCAGAAATGATTACATCGGGATTACAGTTTTCTATTTTGAGTTGTGTTTTTCCGGTTTCTACCTGGGTGATGTCCAGCAGTTCTCCTGTAGTACGGAGTAATCTTTTAGCATCGTCCTTAATGCTTGAAACCAATTGTTTCTGCTCATCGTTTAAATTACCGACACTGCTGTTTTCCAGTAATTGCAGGCTCATTTTCATTGAAGCGATTGGTGTTTTGAATTCATGCGAAACCATGGCTATGAAGTTGGTTTTGGCAAAATCCAATTCTTTATAGGCTGTGACATTGCGTAGTATAATAAATGAACCAATATGTTTTTTTTCTTCTTCGCCAGTTGGAAGAACAAGTATAGGTACTATTTGTTTTTCGAAGTAACTTTCTTTATTATCTGCATAAATTTTAAGTGTTTGCTGTGACTTTTCGATATTTTCATCCATAAGATGCTGTAATAGTGAACGGACAAGGTCGTTAGAAACAGCAACTTCGGTAGCAGCTTTACCGATAATATTCTCTGCTTTTAGTCCCGAAATTTTTAAGGCTTCTTCATTGGCAAACAGAATAAGGTTTTTGTCATCAAGTCCAATAACCGGGTCTTGCATATTGTTGATTAGCGTTTCAACCCGTTTTTTCTCCATCATGAGTCTGGCAAGGTTACTGTCACTATATTCCTGAAGCTTTTCTGCCATTGTATTGAATGACCTGGCCAGATTTCCAAATTCGTCATGCGTTTCAAAATTGACCCGCTGCGAATAGTTTTTTGCGGCAATCTGACGGATACTTTCTGTGAGGTCTTTTATAGGATTTGCAATATCGCTTGGCAGGTTGACCAACAGGATTAAGGCAATCAAAAAACAGGTAAGCCCTGTAATCGAAATCCAGAGTATGGCACTTTCTGTTGTTTTTTGCGCTACGATACTTTTCCTTTGGATAGCATCCATGTTAATTTTCATGATATCGTTAAGGTCTTTCCGAATCTGAAGCAGGATAGATGGTTCTTCGGGTCTTGATTGCCATGCTTTTACATCTTCTGTTAAATTTTGGGTAAGTTCTTTTTCGCCTATTTCCGTGATGTTTTTGCCTTGCAATTCCAGAAAGTGATTAAAATTTTCGAAAGATTGTTTTTCACCTTCAATCTTGTCGAGCTCTTTCATCATGTTCCGGGAATAGTCTAAGGAATTGTAATTGGCAACAAGAATATTTTCAGTATCACCGGCAATGGCATGCACTTGTCTTACCGCCAGAGCAGTGAGCAATATGATGAGTAAGAAAAGAATCCCGAGGCCCAGTCTTAATTTTGTTTTTATACGCACGGTTTGATAGTTAATAGTTTATAGTTGATAATTGATAGTGGATAGTTTTTAGTTGATAGTGTATAGTTGTTAGTCTAACGTCTTTCATCTTTTGACTTTCGACTTTCGACTTTCGACTTTTGACTTTCGTCTTTCATCTTTTGACTTTCGACTTTCGACTTTCGACTTTTGACTTTCATCTTTCATCTTTCATCTGTGTTTGTTCGGGATGTTTTTACAATTGAGGTTAGTATTTTGATGAGTTCGATACTGTCTGAGTGAACGGATTGGTATTCTTTTTCTGATAGATAGTTTGTTTCAAAAAGCAAACGTAGCCAATATTCGGTTTCCTGGGCTTCTTTTAGTGATATGTTCATCTTGTTGCTAAAGTCTTTTTTTGAGGGAGCCTGCAAAGCCTCACAAATATTTGCTCCAATTAAAGTTCCGCTTCTAACCAATTGTTTTGACAGTATAAATTCTTTTTTATTTTCTGAAATATGTTGGTATAACCTCACAATTCTTACGGCAAATACAAACGATTTGTCCTTAACAATACTATTTTTCATAATCTTTTTTTTATGGCTTAAACTAACTATACACTATCCACTAAAAACTATCCACTATCAACTAAGAATAATCAGGTCAATTTCACTCGAAGATAGCTTATTTAATAATTGTTTGAAAGCACTTGTAGAAAGAATAATTTTCATCAGGTTCATTTTTGGTTTTCCAATGCATACCGTAGTAATACCTTTGCTTTCAGCCTGTTCGATAATGGCCTTGGCAATCCGGGTATGTTCAATTTTGATGACTTCGGCGCCCAGTTCTGTAGCCAGTTTAAAATTATTGATTAGATGTCTTTGTTTGTCTAATGCAATCCGGTCTGCACTTTCATGTGGAAGCTGTACATATAAGACATACCATTTGCTGCTGTTGTAATAATTGGCGAGACGTGCGGTTTTGCGGATTACCTTTTTTGCGGTGGCTTCGTTACTGCTAATACAAGCCATGAATTTTTCATGACGGGTGTTTTTGCTTTTAGGAACTTCAATTTCGACTTTTCGTTCGACCTGGCTGGCCACTTCTTTTAAGGCCAATTCTCTTAATTGCAGGATGTGTTCACTCTTGAAAAAATTCTTAAGTGCCATTTCTATTTTTTCAGCCTTATAGATTTTTCCTTCTTTTAGCCTTGTAATCAGTTCGTCAGCCGTAAGGTCTATGTTTACGACTTCATCCGCCTGTGCCAAAACACTGTCAGGAATTCGTTCTTTGACTTCAATTCCTGTGATGTGTTTTATTTCTTCATTCAGGCTTTCAATATGCTGGATATTCACTGCACTGATTACATTGATTCCGGCTTCTAAGATTTCAAAGACGTCCTGCCAGCGCTTTTCATTTTTGCTTCCCTCGATGTTAGTATGGGCCAGTTCGTCAACGATTACTACTTCCGGACGAAGGCTGATGATGGCCTGAACATCCATTTCTTCCAGTTCTTTGCCTTTGTAGAACAAATAACGTCTTGGAATTACAGGAAGTCCTTCCAAAAGGTCGTGTGTTTCTTTGCGATTGTGTGTTTCTATAAAACCTATTTTGACATCGATTCCATTTTTTAGGAGGGAATGGGCTTCCTGAAGCATGCGAAAAGTTTTACCTACACCGGCACTCATGCCGATGTAGATTTTAAACTTTCCTCTCCTTGATTTTTGAATCAGGTTTAAAAAATGCTGTACGCTATCTTCTCTTTTGCTTTCCAAAATAAACAGGCTTAGGTTTTAGAATGATATGGCGAGCGAAGTTGCCGCGGCAAAGTTTTGTTTGGTGGGATTACCATTTTCAGTAAAAATTTCATCCTTGCTGTTCAGATTTCTGGCTTCGATTCTCCATACAACATTGTCATAGATATTGTAATCGAAGTTGACAGAATAGCCAAAGGTTTTAAATCCGTTTGGTGTTTCTGTTGCAATAATGACCCCATTTTTGTCTGCATAATATTCTCCTCGTGCTGCGATATGGATTTTGTCGGAAACTTTATATTTCGCAATCAGAATAGGAGAGTACCATGAATTATAACTGTTGCTTCCTTTTTCCTTTTGTTCAGCACCAAGGTCAAAACCGGCAGTTAGTCCCCATTTTTCATTTAACTGAAAAACACCGTATAAATTGTGAAAATAACGCATCCTTTTATCAGTATCGGGTTTGTCATTTCCAATGAAAGAACTGCTGTTCAATAGGATAGCCGCGTTTGGTTTATAGGTTAGTTGATGCCCAAAAGCCAATGTTTTATTACCGTCAATCCGTTTAATTCTTTGCCATCCGTTTAAAAGGAGTCCGCTCACAAACCATTTCCCATTGTCTGTAGTATAGGATAATTTCGCACCACTTTCATAATAAGGCGAATTGTCTGCCTGGATGCTACGTGTCAATGCCCAGCAATCTTTACTGATGGCACTTTCAAAACCAATGTGTGAGGCAAAAATCCCGGCATCAATCCAAAGATTTTTGGTTTTTGAGAGTTTTACACCGGCATTAGCTTCATAAATGTTTTTCATAATGCCTTCTTCGGTAGCAAGATTGGCATTGCCATAAGTTCCTGCCATGATTGCCAGGTTAGCCCTTACGTTTCCTTTTTCATAGTTGGCTTTGACAAATCCAAGATTTAAAGAAACTTCATTATGCCTGTTATGGGAATATACGAAACCGGGTCTGGTATTGTTTTCAGGCACTCCGAAATCGTATAGGTAATAGATTTCGGCATAGCCTGATATTTTTAGTGGTGATTCAGGGGTTTTTATAGTGTCTTTCTGTGCTTGTGCAAGAGAGACCATTGCGATAAAAGCTGCAGTAGCTAATTTTTTCATTGTTATTTGAGTTTATCGAGAGCGAGGTTTAGTTGTAATACGTTAATTTTTTCTGGTCCGAACAGTCCTAAAAGTGGCTTTTCAGTATTTTGGGCAATAAGGTCTTCCAACTTTTTTTCTTCAATGTTTCTTGCTTTTGCAATACGCTTGATTTGGACTTTTGCACCTTGTACGGAGATATTTGGGTCTAATCCGCTACCGCTGGCTGTGACCATATCAGCCGGAATTTCATCAACTTTGATTTCCGGATTCTGGATAAGGAAAGTGTCAATCCTTTTTTGGACTTCGGCCAGGTATTCCGGATTGCTTGGTCCTTTGTTGCTTCCTCCGGAACCTGCTGCATTATAGTTTACGGCAGAAGGTCTTGAGTTAAAATAACGGGCATCAGTAAAGGATTGGCCTATATTGCTATAGAATTTTTTTCCATTGCTTTCCGTCATGATTCCCTTTCCTTGATTGGGAGCCATTTGTGCTATTCCAAAAATAAACAGTGTATAGAGTCCGGCAAAAAAGACAAGTGTAACCAGTGTTAACTTTACTCCAATCCATAAATAATTTTTCATTTTGCTATTAGTTTAGATGAATAATGTAACTATCATGTCGATGATTTTTATTCCGATAAAAGGAACAATGATACCGCCTAATCCATAAAACAATAAGTTTCGTCTTAATAGGGCAGAAGCACCTATAGGTTTATATGTGACTCCTTTTAAAGCCAGCGGAATCAAAAACGGAATCACAACTGCATTAAAGATAACTGCCGATAGGATAGCGCTTTCCGGACTATGCAGGTGCATGATATTTAAACCTTGCAGCGCAGGAATTGCGGTGATGAACAGGGCAGGAATGATGGCAAAATACTTGGCAACGTCATTAGCGATACTAAAAGTGGTCAATGTTCCGCGTGTCATTAATAATTGTTTTCCGATTTCTACAATTTCTATCAGTTTTGTAGGGTCGTTATCCAAATCCACCATATTTCCGGCTTCTTTGGCAGCCTGTGTTCCGCTGTTCATGGCAACGCCCACATCGGCCTGGGCAAGAGCGGGAGCATCATTTGTACCATCGCCCATCATGGCAACCAGTTTCCCTTTGATTTGCTCATTTTTGATGTAATTCATCTTGTCTTCGGGTTTGGCTTCCGCAATAAAATCATCCACACCGGCTTTTTCGGCAATAAATTTGGCTGTTAATGGGTTGTCACCTGTAACCATTACGGTTTTGACACCCATTCTGCGCAGCCTTTCAAAACGTTCCTGTATTCCGGGTTTGATAATATCCTGTAATTCGATTACTCCTAAAACCTTATCATTTTCAGAAACCACCAGAGGCGTACCCCCGTTGCTGGAAATCTCAGTAACTCTATCAGATGTGTCATTTGGAAAAGTATTTCCTGCTTTTTCGCTTAATTTTCGGATAGCGTCATAAGCCCCTTTTCGGATTCTGGTACCATCCGGAAGTCTGACACCGCTGCTGCGTGTTTCTGCCGTAAATTTTATCAGCGTGGCACCTTCTATAGAAAGGTTTTTTGTAGCCTCTTTTCCTGCCAATTCAATGATTGATTTGCCTTCCGGTGTTTCGTCAGCTAAGGACGATAGAATACTGGCCTTTATAAATTCCTGTTCGGATATGCCAGCGGTAGGATAAAATTGCGTTGCTTTTCTATTTCCAATTGTAATCGTTCCTGTTTTGTCTAACAGCAATACATCAATATCACCCGCAGTTTCTACGGCTTTACCTGATTTTGTAATGACGTTGGCACGCAAGGCGCGGTCCATTCCGGCAATACCAATGGCAGATAACAATCCACCAATAGTTGTTGGAATCAAGCAGACGAATAAAGAAATAAAAGAAGCGATGGTTATAGTGATATTGGCATAATCAGCAAACGGTTTTAAAGTCGTACAAACAATAATAAAAACTAAAGTAAAGCCTGCTAATAAAATAGTCAGTGCGATTTCATTAGGTGTTTTTTGTCTTGACGCCCCTTCAACCAATGCAATCATTTTGTCCAGGAAGCTCTCGCCGGGTTCAGTTGTCACCCGAACTTTAATCTTATCTGATAAGACTTTTGTACCGCCTGTTACGGAACTTTTATCTCCGCCCGCTTCGCGAATTACGGGAGCGCTTTCACCGGTTATGGCACTTTCGTCAATAGTTGCCAAACCTTCAATGATTTCTCCGTCGGTTGGAATAGTATCGCCGGCTTCGCAGATAAAGATATCGCCTTTAACCAGGCTGGAGGAAGGAACAATCTGAAGTTCGTCTACATACATTTCTCCAACCGGAAATATTTTTTTGGCAGGTGTTTCTTCTCTTGTTTTTCGAAGGCTGTCCGCCTGGGCTTTACCTCTTGCTTCCGCAATGGCTTCCGCAAAATTGGCAAACAATAATGTGAATAGTAAAATTATAAAAACGGTAAAGTTGTACACAAAACTACCTTGTGATTCTTCACCGGTCAATATCCACAAACAAACGCAGAGCATGACTACTGTTCCGATTTCAACCGTAAACATAATCGGATTGCGGAACAGGGTTGCAGGATTGAGTTTCAGAAAAGACTGTACGAATGCTTCTTTGAGCAATTCTTTCTGAAACAGTGATTTATTTTGAGTTTTCATTTTTGAAAATCATTTGATTAATAAAGCGTGAAATATTCTGCTATAGGTCCTAAAGTGAGGGAAGGGAAGAAGGAAAGCGCTGCAATGATGAAAATAACTGCAAATACCATTAATCCGAAAGTTGAAGTATCGGTTTTTAAAGTTCCCGCACTTTCCGGAATGTGTTTTTTTGAAGCGAGGATTCCGGCAATTGCCACAGGACCTATTATGGGAAGGAATCTGGAAAGCAGCAATACGATTCCTGTTGTAATATTCCACCACGGATTATTATCGCCCAAACCTTCAAAACCACTTCCGTTATTGGCCGCAGATGAGGTGAATTCGTATAAGATTTCACTAAATCCATGAAATCCCGGATTGTTCAATGTGCTGGCACCTTGTTCCGGAAATGCTGTTGATAACGCAACTCCAACCAATATTAAGAAAGGATGCAGTAAGGCAATAATCATGGCGATTTTCATTTCGCGGGCTTCGATTTTCTTACCCAGAAATTCAGGAGTTCTGCCTACCATGAGTCCGCTTATAAAAACAGCAAGGATGATAAAAATGTAAAAGTTTAATATCCCTACACCACATCCTCCATAAAAGCAGTTAATCATCATGGCAAGTAACTGGTTCATTCCGGATAGAGGCATGGCACTGTCGTGCATTGAATTGACAGAACCTGTTGAGATAACGGTTGTAGCAATGCTCCAATATCCGGATGCGGCAGCTCCAAACCGTACTTCTTTACCTTCGGTAGCGCCGGAGGTTGTATCAATTCCCATTTGCGCTATGGCAGGATTTCCATTCATTTCTGTAATTACGGTTGGAATAGTCAACGCAAGGAATCCGACTGTCATTACGCCAAAAATCATCCAGGATAGTTTTCTTCTGTTTAAGTAAAATCCTAAAGCAAACACCATCGCAAATGGAATAATCATCTGGGCAATCATTTCAACAATGTTGGTCAGGTAATTAGGATTTTCAAGTGGATGGGCTGAATTGGTACCAAAAAAACCTCCACCATTTGTCCCCACATGCTTTAT
>NZ_MKVG01000006.1:0-29487 GCF_001899155.1 Flavobacterium sp. 38-13 | reverse complement strand
AATCCCCCTGAAGCGTTGTCATTGCCTGTTTCCCTTCAAACGTCATTGGAGTTCCGTTAAAAAGCAAAATAGTTGCTACGATTACGGAAATAGGCAAAAGAATACGGGTACAGGACTTGATAAAGTAATTGTAAAAATTGCCCAGCGTTTCCGTTGTTCTTTCTTTTAATGCATTGAAAAGTACAGCAGCTGCAGCCAATCCGATTCCCGCAGAAACGAATTGAAGGAACATTAAAAACAACTGACTTAAATAACTGACTCCGGTTTCTCCGGAATAATGCTGCAGGTTGCAGTTTACTAAAAAGGAAATAATGGTGTTGAAAGCCAGGTCAGGCGTCATGTTGGGATTGTTATCTGGATTCAACGGCAACCAACCTTGACAGAGAAGCACAATCATTCCTAAAACAAACCAGACAACATTAATGGCAACCAACGCAACCATGTGCTGTTTCCAGTTCATTTCTTTTTTGGAATCGATACCGCTTATTTTATAAAATAGTTTTTCAATGGGCTGAAAAACTGGGTCCAAAAAAGTTTTTTGCCCTGAATATACTTTTGAAATGTATTTTCCTAACGGTATTGCCAGAAGCAGTGTCAGGACAAACATGGCTATAATTCCTGTAATTTCGGTATTCATGGTTTAAAATTTTTCAGGTTTAAGTAAGACGTAAACGATGTAGGCAAAAACAGCCAGAGCAATAATTAATAAGGCTATCATAATTTTAGATTTTATCGAAATAGTAGATGGAAACATAGAAAAGGGCAAAGCAGAGCAGCCCTGTGATGGTGAGAATGGCGACTATCATACTCCGGAAGCATTAATTTGTTTGACGTATTCTTTGTGAAGCGCAATTGGCAGTAGTCTCGATGTTTCCAACCGGTTTATTTCCATATAATGCGATACGGAAAACAGATAGACATTGGTAATTGCGTTTTTCATTTCGTTATTGCCCTTGATGAGCAATTCCTCGGCAAGTGCAAGGCATCTTTTGGTACGTGCCATTTTACCGAGCTGGAGGCTGCTGATGGTTATTTCGGCAAGGCGCTCCATTTTTTTGATTAGGCTATCATTGAAATTTCTCATAATGATTAAGATATTTTTGATGCCTTATGCCAAATTCAGAACCAATTTTTGGGCAAACTGTGTAAACCCTTTAGTATCTAGGAATTATATTTTTTTGGACTGTAACCAAAAAGAAAAACCCTATCAAAACGATAGGGTTGGTACTTTCAAAACGATAGGTATTTAATTTCTTTAAGAGCTAATCTCAAGCTTATATCCTTTGCCGCGTATAACAACGATATTGATGTTGGAGTCCAATTCCAATTTTTTTCTAAGTTTTGATATGAACATATCCAAACTGCGCCCCACAATAACACCTTCGTCTTCCCATATTTCTTTTTGCAAACGACTTCTTTCTATAGTTTCATTGGGTGATAATGCGAAAATAAGCAGTAGACGGGTTTCTGTTCCTGTTAAGTCTATTGTCTTTTCCGTTGTTGTCAGTTTCCGATTCTTAGCATCGAACAAAACCGAACCTAAAGTGAAGGTGTCGGTATCCTTACTGTCCGGTAATGTTTTTCGCTTTCGGGTTGTACCAGATTTTAAAAAAAGAAAACCAACCAATGCTAAAAACGGCAGGCCGGCCAAAAGATACCCATTCTTTGCTGTATTTATACCTGTTGGTTTGAATTTAATGTTGATTATGTAACATGCTTTGGGTTGTATTCTGCCTATACAGGGTATGTTGTCCTCTTTTCTGTTTTTGGATATGGCATATCCATAAGCTACATCGGAATTACCACAGTTTATGACATTAACAACATAATCGGATGTCAAAGGGTCATTAGCTAACAAACCCCGGGTTGTATTCGCCAGGGAGTCCGGTTGAAAACTAAATTCCTTTTCGAAACTAATCTGGTATTCATTTTCTGCAATCTTTTTTACCGGAAGAACTCTCGATACACTGTCTCCGGATTGTAAAAGTAGTTCATGTCCGATTTTGCGAAGCAAAACTTCCCTTCTGGCGATATTAAAATCGTCCTTATCCGCCATGCTGAAAGCTGCGAAGATTACTGAAATAAACGAAAGTAATATTAATCCAAACAGATACTTACGTTTCCCGGAGAAGAGATTTCGGCTATCAGACATACTATTTACGATTTATTTACAAAGGTTACATTTTAATTTACAATCTAACTCCCTCAAACCCAAAAATAACAAAGTAGTTTCGCTGAAACAATTTCAATAGGATATGAAAAATAAAAGAATGCTAATTAAAATTACAAAAAAATGAGAAAAGTTATTTATGCGCTGATTTTACCCCTGGTTGTGGTAAGCGGGTTCGTATTTGCTAATTGCGAAATCAAAAATGAAACTTCTAAAAAAGCAGTCTCAAAGCCACTTACTGCTGCTGAAGCGAAAGCCGAAAGGAAAAAATGGGAAGCTTCCCCTGATGGTATACAATACAAAAAATGGGAAACGTCACCCGAAGGTAAAAAAGTGTTTGCCAGTGCTGCTAAGATAAGAAGCTATATAAGTTATTCCGCCAATATGGAAGCTATTATAACCTCTCTTTCGCTTCCGCCAGGCTCCCGATTAGGTTTTGGAGTGATGGCCGGGATTAATGACGATTATTACATTCTCAGTTTTGGGTTGGAAAAGTCTAATGAATTTCAACAATTGCGGAGCCTGAAAGCTAACGACAAAATAATTATAAGAAGCCATTTTGTGTCATACGCACCTAAGTATGACTATCCAATTGTATCGGTCGACTATGTAGAACAAGATGGTAAAATAATTTACAAACGTGCCCCTCGCAAAGACGGCTGCTAAGTAAATGGAGCATACCTTGCCGGTAATATAATTTTTAGCTGATTTTGTATTCTTCCAGCTTTCTGTATAGTGTTGTCAAAGCAATATTCAGCAGTTTTGCGGTTTCGGTTTTGTTATGGTTCGTATAGTTCAATACTTTCTGGATATGGATTTTTTCGGCAGAAGCCAGAGAAAAAGCTGACAATAGAGGAGATTCTCCGGAAGTATTGGCTGTTTTTAACTGCTGTATTTCCATAGGAAGGCAATCGGTTGTCAGAATGGCTTCTGTTTCCAGAATAACGCTGCGTTCCAATACATTTTTTAGTTCACGTATATTTCCCGGCCAGGTATGCAATTTTAGTAACTGCACAAATTCATCAGATAGTGCCTTGATTTTTTTATTGGTTTTCAGTGAAAAGAAATTCAGAAAATGTTTGGCAAGCGGTTCAATATCAGTAACGCGTTCCCGCAAGGCAGGCAATTGGATTTGAAATACGGAAAGACGGTAGAACAAATCTTGCCTGAAATGCCCTGATTCTATTTCCTTAGGCAAATCTCTATTGGTAGCGGCTATAATCCGTACGTCAACTTTGGTAGGTTTGTTTTCACCTACTTTCAGGAATTCGCCATTTTCAATGACACGTAACAGTTTTGCCTGAAGGTCCAATGCCATTTCACCAACTTCATCTAAAAATATTGTTCCGCCATTGGCTTCCTCAAACAGTCCTTTTTTGTCTTTTGTAGCTCCGGTGAATGAACCTGCTATATGGCCGAACATTTCGCTTTCGAGCAAATCATGACTAAAAGCCGAACAGTTTATGGCCACAAAATTCTGATGTTTTCTTGAACTTGATTGATGGATAGCAGCTGCAAATACTTCTTTTCCTGTACCGGTTTCTCCGGTTAGCAGCACGGTAGTATCCGTAGGTGCTACTTTTTTAGCCAGATTGATGGATTGCAACAGCGATTTGGAATCGCCTATAATTCCGTCAAACGAAAGCTTATCTTCGAGTTTGGCTTCTAACTGGGCAATACGTTTTGTCAGGTTTGCCTTTTCAATAGCCCGATGAAGCAGCGGGATAATTTTATTATTATCATCACCTTTTACGATATAATCAAAAGCGCCATTTTTTATGGCCTGTACACCATCAGGAATGTTTCCGTATGCGGTAAGCAGAATCACTTCGGTTTGCGGTGATTTTTCTTTTATAGCTAGGGTCAGGTCAACACCATTTCCATCGGGAAGCTTGACATCGCAAAGCACAACATCAAAAGCATGCTGTTCTATCTTTTTTAGTCCGGATTTGCAGTCGCCGGCTTCAATGACTTCAAAACCTTCAAGACCGATAATCCGGGCCATGAGGCTTCTTAGTTTTTCTTCGTCGTCAATGATGAGAATTTTTTTCAAGCGAAAAAGGGAATAAGAGTTTAAGCAAAATTAGTGTTTTGCGGAATTGGTTTTGCAATAGGGTATAAATAAAAACAACCTGAAATTTCAGGTTGCTGTACTTTTATCTTGCTGTCTTTTTAGCAGTCGGCCATATTCACACTAATAGCCAGTCCGCCTTCTGATGTTTCTTTGTATTTCGTATTCATGTCTTTTGCGGTTTCCCACATAGTGTTGATTACCTTGTCTAAAGGAACTTTGGCATTTTTAGGGTCAGTTTCAAGAGCCAGTTCTGCTGCGTTGATGGCCTTAATGGCACCCATCGTATTTCTTTCAATACACGGAATCTGTACTAATCCCCCAATTGGGTCACAGGTCATTCCCAAATGGTGTTCCATGGCAATTTCTGCGGCCATAAGCACCTGTGCCGGACTTCCTCCCATTAACTCGCATAAGGCTCCTGCCGCCATAGCGGAAGAAACGCCTATTTCTGCCTGGCAACCTCCCATAGCGGCTGAAATGGTAGCTCCTTTTTTGAAAATACTGCCAATTTCTCCGGCTACCATAAGGAATTGCTTGATTTCTTTTTCTCCTGCCTGATGGTTTTCGATAACCATATAATACATCAACACGGCTGGAATAACTCCCGCACTTCCGTTAGTAGGAGCCGTTACGACTCTTCCCAAGGAGGCATTGACTTCATTGACAGCCAAAGCAAAACAGCTTACCCATTTCAGGATTTGGCGGAATTTTACTTCCGTTTTGCGGATAGTTTCCAACCATTCCTGTGGTGTACTGTAATTTGCCAGCCCGATAAGGTTCTGATGCATGTCAAAAGCCCTTCTTCGAACGTTTAATCCTCCGGGAAGGATGCCTTCGGAATGGCAACCAATATACATACACTCTAACATTGTATTCCAAATACGCATCAATTCGCTGTGGATGTTTTCCTCAGTACGCATTGATTTTTCGTTTTCATAAACGATTTCGGAAATGCTTTTATTTTCTTTGACTGTATAGTCGAGTAATTCTACCGCATTTTGTATTGGAAAAGGGAAAGCACATTTAATGATTTCCTTTTTAGCGGCATTTGTTCTTTCTTCCTTAACTACGAAACCGCCACCAATAGAATAGAATGTCGATTCGTATTCGCCATCCGGCGTATAGGCCGTAAATGTAAAACCGTTAGAATGGAAAGGCAGGAAGTTTTTATTAAATACGATATCCGTATCCATATCGAACGGAATCATTCTTTCGCCAGCCAAATGCAACTGCTTGTTTTTTCTTATTTCAGAAATGGTCTTGTCGATACTGTCAATAGGAATGTATTCCGGGTCTGCGCCGGTAAGCCCTAGCATAACCGCTAAATCAGTTGCATGGCCTTTTCCGGTTAGGGAAAGCGAGCCAAACAAATCTACTTTAATCCGGATTACTTTGCTTAATATATTTTCTTCACGAAGTTCATTCAAAAAACGTTCTGCACCACGCCAAGGCCCAAGAGTGTGGGAACTTGAGGGTCCGACGCCAATTTTAAGCATATCAAATACCGAGATACATTCTTCCATAATTATGAGAGGCAATTTTATGCAAATATATATTTTTTACGATTGCGAAAACGTTGTAAATTTATTAAATCTACAATAGTGGTGGGGCATAATTGCTCACCTCACAGAAATAGTGAAATAAGAGAACTCGATTTTGCGAATTCTTCGTTTTCTAACAAAATTTAGTATCCAAGTTAGTAACTTTTAAGTTCTAAAGGTTAATTTCCTACATTTGAAGCACAAACACTTAAACAGTTTTATGAAAAAGCTACTTTTTGCTTTCTTGCTAGCTTTCAGCCTTTCAGGTTATGCCCAACTTAAAAGTCCTGCCGATTTTTTACCCGAATACGGGAAACAGGTAAGCTTTTATCATGAAATAGAAGCCTATTTTAAATACCTAAAAGAAAATTCAGAATATATAAAACACGAATCTTACGGTTTTACTTCGCAGGGAAGAAGCCTAAATGTGTATTATATTTCTACACCTGAAAATCTTAAAAATCTGGAAGCTATACGCGACTATCATTTGTATTCTATAGGTATGACAGACAAAAAGCCTGCTGCAGAAACAGAAAAGGCCATAGTCTGGTTAAGTTTTAACGTACATGGCAACGAAATAGGAGCGGCAGAAAGCTCAATGAAAGTAGCCTATGAGCTATTGAATCCGCAGAATACAACAACAAAACAATGGCTTGAAAATACAATCGTGATACTCGACCCATGTCTGAATCCGGATGGTTTTTCAAGATATGGAAACTGGCTTCGCGACATATCAGGTAAAAACCTGCATCCCGAATTGACAGACCGTGAGCACATAGAGCCCTGGCCGGGAGGAAGACAGAATCATTATGCCTATGACCTGAACAGGGATTGGGCCTGGCAGACTCAGATTGAAACCCAGCAGCGAATGGTTTTGTATAACCGCTGGATGCCGGAAGTGCATGTAGATGTTCATGAAATGGGCTATAACGAGCCATATTTTTTTCCTCCGGCTGCGGAACCATTCCATGATTTTATAACCAAACCGCAACGTGATTTCCATAATGTAATAGGGGAGAATACGTCTAAAAAGTTTGATGCTGAAGGTTGGAATTATTATACCAGAGAACGTTTTGATTTATTCTATCCGAGTTATGGCGATACTTATCCTAGCTTTAACGGTGCGATAGGAATGACTTATGAGCAGGGTGGAATAGGAGCGGGAAGAGCCGTTTTAATGCAAAACGGGAACATATTGACCTTGCAGGACCGTATTAACCACCATACAGTTGCGGTATTGACTGCCGTTGAAACCGCTTCCGGCAGAAAAGAAAAGCTAATAGCTGATTTCAAGGCTTACTTTAAAGACAGCAGGCAAAATCCTAAAGGAAAATACAAAACCTATGTTATAAAAAATGATGGTAAGGTCGAACAGCTTGCCGTGATGCTAAAGCAGAATCACATCCAATTTGCGTATGCTGACGAAACAAAAAAACTTTCAGGCTACCATTACCAATCAGACAAAGAAAAAGCATTTTCTGTAGAATCGGGAGATATGATTATACAGGCAAGTCAGCCAAAATCTGTCCTGACGCAAGTGTTATTTGAACCTTACCAGAGATTATCAGACAGTCTTACCTATGATATTACGGCCTGGGCTTTACCTCACGCTTTTGGAATAGAAAGCTATGCTCTTAAAAATGCTTTGGTTATAAAAACAAGAGAAAGCAAAATAAGCAATACCAAAGTGCTTCCTGAAACGGCTTATGCTTTTTATATCCCCTGGAACAACAGGACTTCTGCAAAAATTGCAGCTTCTTTACTAAAGAAGAATGTTAAGGTTCGTTATTCGAAAAAAAATTCGGCTTTTGGAGATATAAAGCTAAACATGGGAGATTTGATTGTTTTAAAATCGGACAATACAAAGCTTCCCGAATTTGAAAAGACAATGGCCGGGCTTTTGGCAGAAAAAAATGATTATAGTGTCATTAAGAGTGGTTTTTCTACGGACGGAACTGATTTGGGTGGCGAAAACTTCCAATTGCTGAAAGCACCAAAAATTCTTCTTTTAAGTGGGAAAAATGTCAGTCCGACAGATTTCGGACAGGTTTGGTTTTATATGGACCAGATTATAGATTATCCGGTAAGTATTTTGGATGCGGATTATTTAGGAATGATTAATCTGACCGATTATAATACCTTGATTTTAGCTGATGGATGGTATGATTTGTCAGACAGTCAGAGGAAAAGTATTGACGATTTTATCTCAAAAGGAGGTAAAACAATTGCTATTCAAAATGCTTTAAGTTTATTTGAAAACAGGGAAGGTTACAATCTGTCACAGTTTGCAACCAACGAAGAAAAAGACGCTGCCAAAAAACAAAGCGATGAGGAAGCATTGACATCACGTTTTAAGGAATACCAAAAAACGGAAAGACGTTCTGTGTCAAATGGTGTTCCGGGTGCCATAATAGAAAATGTGTTGGACAAAACACATCCGCTTTCTTATGGTTTGGGTGACAAATATTATAGCCTTAAAACATCCGACAAATATTTTAAGGTTCTTAAAAATGTGTGGAATGTGGCCTATGTTCCGGAAAATTATAAAAGTTACGGATTCATTGGTGCCAACCTGAAAAAGAAACTCGGGAATACGGTTTCATTTGCCGTAGAACCGGTTGGCAGGGGAAAGATAATTTATATGATCGACAATCCTCTTTTTAGAGGGTTTTGGGAAAATGGAAATTTACTATTCAGTAACGCTTTGTTTTTAGTTGATTGAGACTAAAAAACAGATACTACCGTTATCATATAAAAAAATACATGAAAAAGTTAGTCCTGTTGGCAATAGCATTGGCCTTTTTGGGTTGTGACAAAGATAATGACTCAACGACTCCTGATATCGAAAACCGTAATTTCAGACAAGACATGCGTAATTTCGTTATCGGAATTAGTCAAAAGGCAAAAAGTATTAAGCCCGGTTTTGCTGTCATCCCCCAAAACGGAATAGAACTGGTTACTGTGAATGGAGAAGCCGATGGCAGTCCGTCGCAGGATTATTTAAATGCTATTGACGGAAACGGTCAGGAAGATTTGTTTTACGGATATGATAACGATGACCAGGCAACTCCTACAAGTGTTTCAAACTATCTGAAAGGCTTTTTAAATGTCTCCAAAAGTAACAGGAAAACCATATTGGTCACAGATTATTGTTCTTCACCTTCAAAATCCAGTAACTCCTATCAGGTTAATACTGTAAGCGGTTATATTTCCTATGCTGCTCCAAAACGCGACCTGACTGCAATTCCGGCCACGGCTCCCAATAACTCCAATGATGCAGTAGTTGCAAACTTGTCACAGGCGAAAAACTTTCTTTATCTTATAAATTCAGAGAATTTTACTTCAAAGCTGGCATTTATCAATGCGGTAAAGGCCACAAATTATGATGTAATCATTATGGACCTGTTTTTCAACGATGAACAGTTTACAGCCGTAGAAATTAATCAATTGCGTAATAAAGCCAATGGAGGAAAGCGGATGGTTATCTGCTATATGTCAATTGGAGAATCTGAAAACTACCGTTACTATTGGCAGCCCTCGTGGCATACCTCTAAGCCGGATTGGATGGCTACCGAAAATCCGGACTGGCCGGGCAATTTCAAAGTAAAATATTGGAATGAAGACTGGCAGAAGATTATTTATAAGAATAATAATTCCTATCTTAATAAAATTATAGACGCCAATTTTGACGGGGTCTATTTAGATATTATTGATGCCTTTGAGTATTTTGAAAGATAAAAGCAATGATGTCATCTTGTCAGATTTAAAAATGTCAATTTTAACAAAAACTGACAATTTTAAATATTTTAACGCTTGGCACAAAGATTGTCTACTAGTTCACGAGTTTATAAAACTAGTAAAAAACAAAATACATATAAAAACATGGGTAAAATAATCGGAATTGACTTAGGAACAACGAACTCTTGCGTTGCTGTAATGGAAGGTAGCGAGCCAGTTGTAATCCCTAATGCTGAAGGAAAAAGAACAACGCCGTCAGTAATTGCATTTGTTGATGGTGGTGAAATCAAAGTTGGTGACCCTGCTAAAAGACAAGCAGTGACCAATCCAACTAAAACTATTGCTTCTATCAAGCGTTTCATGGGAAATAAATTCTCTGAAAGTAATAAAGAAGCTCAAAATGTTGCCTACAAAGTAGTAAAAGGTGATAACGATACACCACGTGTGGATATCGACGGACGTCTTTATACGCCACAGGAATTGTCTGCAATGACACTTCAAAAAATGAAAAAAACAGCTGAAGATTATTTAGGTCAGTCTGTAACAGAAGCGGTTATTACAGTTCCTGCTTACTTTAACGATGCGCAACGTCAGGCAACAAAAGAAGCTGGTGAAATTGCCGGTTTGAAAGTAATGCGTATTATCAACGAGCCTACTGCAGCTGCATTGGCTTATGGTTTGGATAAAAAAGGGAAAGATCAAAAGATTGCCGTTTACGATTTAGGAGGTGGTACTTTTGATATTTCTATCCTTGAATTAGGTGATGGAGTTTTCGAAGTATTGTCTACTAACGGAGACACACACTTAGGAGGTGATGACTTTGACCAGGCTGTTATTGACTGGTTGGCAGAAGAATTCAAAGCTGAAGAAGGTTTGGATTTGCGTCAGGACCCAATGTCATTGCAACGTTTGAAAGAAGCTGCTGAAAAAGCAAAAATTGAATTGTCGTCTTCTGCACAAACAGAAATTAACCTGCCATATGTTACAGCTACGGCAACAGGACCTAAGCACTTGGTAAAAACATTGACCAGAGCTAAATTTGACCAGTTAACAGATAGTTTGGTTAAGCGTTCTATGGCTCCTGTAGCAAAAGCGTTAAAAGATGCAGGATTAAGCATTTCAGATATTGATGAGGTAATCTTGGTAGGAGGTTCTACACGTATTCCTAAAATTCAGGAAGAAGTAGAGAAATTCTTCAACAAAAAACCATCTAAAGGAGTTAACCCGGATGAGGTAGTAGCTATTGGTGCTGCTATTCAAGGTGGAGTTTTGTCTGGAGATGTAAAAGACGTATTGTTGTTAGACGTTACGCCACTTTCTCTGGGTATCGAAACTATGGGTGGTGTTATGACAAAATTGATTGAGTCAAACACAACAATCCCAACTAAAAAATCACAAGTATTCTCTACTGCAGCAGATAACCAGCCATCGGTTGAAATCCACGTTTTGCAAGGAGAAAGAGCTTTAGCGGCAGATAACAAAACTATCGGACGTTTCCACTTAGATGGAATTCCGCCGGCAGGAAGAGGAATCCCTCAGATTGAAGTAACTTTTGATATTGATGCTAACGGTATCATCAAAGTTTCTGCAACCGATAAAGGAACAGGAAAATCACACGATATCAGAATTGAGGCTTCTTCAGGATTGACTCAGGAAGAAATCGAAAGAATGAAAAAAGAGGCAGAAGCTAATGCAGATTCTGACAAGGCAGCTAAAGAGAAAATTGAAAAATTGAACGAAGCTGACAGCATGATTTTCCAAACTGAAAATCAGTTGAAAGAATTTGGTGAAAAACTATCTGAAGGTAACAAAGCAGCTATTGAAAGCGCGTTGACTGATTTGAAAGCAGCTCACGGAAGCCAGGATTTAGCAGCTATCCAACCGGCTTTAGACAAATTGAATGAGGCATGGAAAAATGCTTCTGAAGAAATGTACAAGCAAGGTGATGCTCAGGGAGCTCCGCAGGATGCACAACCACAAGGTGATGCTAACGGTGGTGACAACGTTCAGGATGTTGACTACGAAGAAGTGAAATAATCACTTTTAGATTATATTTTAAAAGCGCAGGATTCATAACCCTGCGCTTTTTTTGTTTGTCACTTTTAACAATTATGGTTTTATATTTTTTGTATTTTAGGCTTTCTAAAAAACAAAATATGAAAAAGACCTTATTTTTAATACTGATCCTGTTAACGGCATCTTTAAGTTATGGACAGAAAAAAGGAGCCAAAAAGAAAGCTCCTGCCAAACCGGCTTCTACAGCACTGGCAAAAGCAGATAATCTTACGGCCGAAATCGTAAAAGGAAATTTTTACCTGTTCATTAATAATAAAGCTAAAAAGGACACCATAGGTATCAAAACTGTTGACGAAAATAGTTTGCCTAAGAATTGTGCACTAAAAGCCTTTTCTGCAAAAGGAACGCCTTTATACTTGCTGACCTGGACAGAAGAGCAGACAACTAAAACTGATTTAAAGACAGAGGTACGCAGTACGTTATTCTCTGAAGTATATGATGTGACCACAAAAACAAAACTGTTTTCAAATCAGCAAACGACTACCAATATCACAGAAAAAGTATTTTTGGATAGGTTGAAAAATGCTTCCGAAACACAGGAAAAGGTAAGGAGGGAAGGTTTTGAATTTTCGCTGACGCCTGACGGTGATATTGTCCAAAAGAACAAAACACAGCAGAATACGTTTACATTTAATGCGGCTGAAAAAAAATATGTTGACGGAAAAACAACAAGTGTAGCTCCGGCTTCAACACCTGCCAAGAAAAAGAAGGCCTAACCAAGTATAAAAAAAACCGAGCTACATGCTCGGTTTTTATTTTTTATCTGAAAAGATTTCCTATGGAATGGAAAATCCTTCCGAAGAAAGTTCTTCGGTATGCTACCTCTCCAATTAACATTGGTTCTGTTGTTTCTAATTTGACAATAATCGGTTTTTTAGAATTAACCATAACTGATACTTCTTTATAACCAATAAGATTAAATTTCAATAAATCTCCTTTGCTAGCCATAATTGAAAATTTACCATCAAAATCTGTCTTCGAGCTAATTGATTTGCCCTCTATTGTAACAGAAGCAACAGGCAAAGGTAATTTACCTTCGTCAAATACAAATCCTGTAATTTCTATGTCAGGAACAGAAGAATTGTCGATTGTTTTTTCAACATTGCTTTTTTCTTCTGTTTGTTCTGTTTTTACATTTTCTTGAGCATAAATCTCTTGGTTTCCCAAACTCAAAAAACTCAATATTCCTGAAATTCCTGCAATCCAGATACTGCTTTTCTCTTTTGGTATCCTCAAGTCTTTATTGAGTTGTGATGCCAAAAAACGTCCGCATATATTGGATTCTGAATTGATTTTGTCAATAAGCTGCCTGTCAGAAAATCGTGTAAAATCATATACCGTTTTCTGGCACGAATTGCAGAACCGCCCTTTTTCGGCAAGAGTCATCTCATGCCAGTTTTCATGGCAGGGTTTTGGAATTGTTATGTTGACTTTGCCGGACATACAAGCTTATTCCGAAACTTTGATTTCAAACATTTTGTTCCATCTTTTTCCGGTTACAAAAAGTGTTTTGGTTTTTGGATTGTAGGCTAATCCGTTTAATACGTCATTACCTAAATCGTGGCCCATCATATTTACTTTTGTCTTTAGCTCTCTCAGGTCAATAATACCTTCTACAGCTCCGGTTTTTGGATTGATGACAGCAACAGCGTCTTTTTGGTAAACATTTCCGTAGATTTTCCCGTTAACCCATTCCAATTCATTCACCGCTTTTATTTTGCTGGATTCAGAATATACATTGATATAATCTGTTTCTTTCATAGTTTCCGGGTCTAACACCCAGATTTTCTCTGTTCCGTCAGACTGGTAAATCTGCTTTCCGTCATTACACAATCCCCAGCCTTCTATATTTTTAAAGTAATTAAAAGTCCTGATTTGTTTTAGATTATCTGCATTGTAGATAAACCCTGTATTTTCCTGCCAGGTTAATTGATATACCTTGTTGTTTAAGATGGTAATTCCTTCTCCAAAATATTTACCTTCAAGATTAACAGACTGGTAGGCTTTTCCGGTTTTGTAGTCTGTTTTTAGCAATTTGGAAGTACCGCGTTGTCCGGTTCCTTCAAATAAAGTATCTCTGTAGAATTCCAATCCTTGTGTATAGGAAGTTTCGTCATGAGGATAGGTGTTTACGATGGTATAGGAAAGTAATTTTGGTTTTACATTGGAAACAACTTCAATACGGGCATCCGTTTCTGCATTTTGTCCTTCATAATAGACGATTGCCTTTATCTGCTGGTACCCCAATTTAGAATCGGCTAAAGGAAAATCGAACTTATTGTTTCCTTTAACGCCACCAACTCTTTTTTCATTTATATAGTAGACTATCGAATCGATAGTCTTGTTTTTGTCGTTGTTCAGAACCAAAGAAAGCGATTCCTGAGGCTGATAAGTCGCTTTTAAGCCCGATTGTTCAATGCTGAATAAATTTTTTTTATCTTTTTCATTATCTCCGCAGGATACAAGTACAGTTCCTAATAAAATGAATGCTAATAGTTTATGTTTTTTCATTGTTTTAAAATTGATTATGACAATATACAACCTTTATTTTATAACCGCCAAGGGCCTTGCAAAAATATAAAATGTTTGTATATTTGCACCGGCAAGTCCTACACGACCAGCTCCTGCAGACTCCCCCAGGGTGGGAACGCAGCAAGGGTAAGCGGTTGTAGCGGTGCGATGTAGGTCGCTTGCCATTTTTTTTTAAATCTTCCCTTTGAGGAGGATTTTTTATCCAAACCCTTTCAGGGTTTTAAACCCTGAAAGGGTTTGGATAAAAAATAAACACTAAATTTGGCTTCAATTTCTAAACTTCTAAGAAGTCAAAATGTCTAAAACTATATTAATTACAGGCGGTTCGTCAGGAATCGGAAAATCAATAGGGGATTATCTGACCCAAAAAGGCTATACAGTTTTTGGTAGCAGCCGGAATCCGGAGCGTATTACAGATTCTAAATTTCCTTTAGTGGCTCTGGATGTGAGAGATGCTGAAAGTATTAAAAATGCAGTTTCAGAAGTCATACAGAAAGCAGGGAGACTGGATGTAGTCATCAATAATGCCGGAGTTGGAATTACGGGACCTTTGGAAGAAATCCCGACTTCTGAAATCAAAAACAATTTCGAAACCAATTTTTTCGGGCCAATTGAAGTCATGAAAGCTGTATTGCCACAAATGCGTTCCCAGAAATCGGGTTTAATCATTAATGTGACTTCTATAGCCGGTTACATGGGATTGCCGTACAGAAGCGTTTATTCGGCTTCAAAAGGAGCATTGGAACTAATTACCGAAGCCCTGCGTATGGAAGTCAAAAATTTTGGTATAAAAATTACCAATATTGCTCCCTGAGATTTTGCAACCAATATTGCTTCAGGAAGATTTCATGCACCTCTGATTAAAGGTTCGGCTTATGAAAAACCTTATGGAGATACGCTTAAAATGATGGACGAGCATGTCAATTCAGGAAGCAACCCCGATATGATGGCAATTGCTGTAGCGAAAATTATTGAAACTCCCAATCCGAAAATCCATTATAAAGTGGGGGTTTTTATGCAAAAATTTTCCATCATATTAAAACGGGTATTGCCGGATAAAGTTTATGAAAAAATGCTGATGAACCATTATAAATTGTAATTTTGCAACCGAATTTTGAGTTTTAACTCATTACTTTAAGCAGAAACACACAAATTAAATTATAACAAATGAAATTTTTTATCGACACGGCTAATCTGGCTCAAATCAAAGAAGCACAAGCACTTGGTGTATTGGATGGTGTAACTACAAACCCTTCATTGATGGCGAAAGAGGGCATCACAGGAAAAAATAATATTTTAAAGCATTATGTAGATATCTGCAATCTTGTAGACGGTGATGTGAGTGCCGAGGTAAATGCACTTGATTTTGAAGGCATGGTGAAAGAAGGTGAGGAGTTGGCCGAATTGCACGAGCAGATTGTTGTTAAGTTGCCAATGACTAAAGAAGGTGTAATGGCTGCAAAATACTTTTCTGATAAAGGAATCAAAACAAACGTTACTCTGGTATTTTCTGCAGGACAGGCTATTTTGGCTGCAAAAGCAGGAGCTACCTATGTTTCTCCTTTTATTGGTCGTTTGGATGATGTTTCTACAGATGGTTTGAACCTGATTCAGGAAATCCGTGAGATTTATGATAATTATGGTTTTGAAACAGAAATCCTGGCTGCTTCTGTGCGTCATACAATGCACATCGTTAATTGTGCCAAGATAGGTGCTGATGTAATGACAGGACCGCTTTCTGCTATTACTGGACTGTTGAAACACCCTTTGACAGATATCGGATTGGCACAGTTTGTTGCTGATTTTGAAAAAGGAAATAAATAATAGAATTTATCAGATATAAAAAATCCCGCTTTTGCGGGATTTTTTTTGTTTTGGTAAATAACATATTCATAGTATCTGAATTAGACACCTGTTAATTTTGGTTCTATTAATTATTTTATGCTAAATTTATCCATGAACATTAAAAAAAGCATAATGCGAAAATTAGTAACCATTGTTTTCTTTATTTGCTTTCAGTCCCTAATGGCACAGGAAGCCGAAATCCGTCAATCGATACAAACCTTTTTTGATGGTTTTCATACAAGAGACAGCCTAAAAATGAAATCTGTCTGTTATTCAAATATGATATTACATTCAATATCTGAAAGTACCATAACAAGGAAGATAACAACTGAAAAGTTTTCTGATTTTGCAAAATCTATAGCGGCAATTTCTAAGAATACGAAATTCGAGGAACGCCTGCTTTCATATAGTTTCAACGTGGAAGGCTCCTTGGCGCATGTCTGGACACCGTATGAATTTTATGTAAATGGAAAATTAGCACATAAAGGGGTGAACTCATTCCAATTACTTAAAGATAATGGCCTATGGAAAATTATTCATATTGCCGATACCAGAAAAAGAGCTAATTAATAGCCAGTGTATCTGCGACTTTGAGAGCTGATTTGTTATTTCAGATAGTCAACAAATTTAACGTCAAACAGATTTACAAAAGCATTATTAATAGTTCCGTCCGCATTTGTGATGATGGCACGGTGTATTTTCGTAATCACCCATTTCTGTTTTAGTTCTTCAAAATCCTTTACCCGGAATTCTTCGATTTTATCAAATTTGTATTTCGAAAGATTGTTTTTCCATTTTGACTGGTTATCATCAACATTGATAGCAATAAAATTATAACCCGGATGTTTGGCCTTTAATTCCATAGCTTTACGGTGTGCCGTTTCGAAATGGGATTTTGCATTTTCAGTCCAGAAAAAAATAACGGTTTTGCCTTTAATAATATTTTTGCTGTTTACTGTTTCTCCATTAAGGTCAATCAGGTCTACATTAGGTAAGGCATTGTCATTTTTCAACATCTGAATTGCGTTCCCTATTTTGATAATTTCGTTCTGGTTTCCCTTATCGGTTGACAGTTCGTTATATCGGTCAAGGAATTTTTTGTTGTTCAGTATGTGCTGGTCTTCCAATAGATAGGCGAAGGCAATATTGTCGAGAATGGTATTTTTGATTTCCGGATTTTTGAAAAGCGTATCGGCAATATTCAGCTTGGTGATGTTCATTTCTAAAGCCTTGTCTTCAGGTGAAGCATTATCGTCGGCTTTTTCCATTGCCATATTATTCAGCATGTAGGTAAGATATTTTACAAAAGGCGAGAAGTTTGTCAGACCTTTATTATTGTAATCAATCTCATCGCGGTATTCGTAAAAATTCTTTGGAAGTTTTTCGCTGATATTTTCTCCGGTTCGTATTTCGTGTATGACCGGATAAATTTCTTTTTTGGTATAGTAAGGAAAATCGAGAGAAGCCAGGGCATAGGTATCAAAATCGTCGCTCCATTTCAATAATTCTTTTTTTGAATTGTAGTAGCTTTTTCGGGAATGATAGGCAGAATCGATGTATTTTGTAAACTTATTGACGTCATAGTCAAATACAGTAAACATCTTGTCCCGGTCTTCCTCATTCTTAAGATACATCTCCATCAGGAAATTATTCTTTTCTTCTCCGCGTCCGCAAAATACGACAGATTCGTCAAAATCATTTGAGTTCATGCGTACCATGATACTGTCGTTCTTATCAAAATAAACGTATTGGTATTCCGGCTCATGTTTAAAAGTATACAATCCGGGAGCCAGGGAATCAAATTTTTTGAAAAACCTATTGTTTCGGTCCAAAGGAATAGTGTCAATAACCTTATTGTCCTTAAGAAACAAAACGTAGCGGTTTAGTGGATTTGAAACCTCTCCGCCAAAGTAAGCAGTGAAATTATCGCTTTTGAATTTCTTTTCACACGAGCACAGGGACAGCATGGAAAGAAAAGAAAGCGATACGATTTTGAAAACTTTTAAATTGTGCATTTAATTTGAATCTAATAGACAAAAATATTCAGACGCAACCAAACTCTCTGTTAAGGCATAGTTAAATGTAAACAATGTCAATTATTTAGAATGCCGTTAAATAACAGAGATTTATTTGAATCAGAAGTTTAGGCTATGTTTTAAAGTATATCTTGTTCTTGTGCCAAAAGTGCAGTATTTTTTCTACTTTTGCAAAACTTTTTTAAAACTATATTCATGTTAACAGTAAATAATTTATCAGTACAATTTGGCAAGAGAGTTTTGTTTGATGAAGTAAATACAACCTTTACAGATGGTAATATTTATGGAGTCATTGGAGCAAATGGTGCTGGAAAATCTACATTCTTAAAAATACTTTCGGGAGATTTTGAGCCAACTTCGGGACATGTCTTCCTGGAGCCGGGCAAACGTATGTCCGTATTGAACCAGAACCACAACATGTTTGATGAGCATACGGTTTTGGAAACGGTAATGATGGGGAACAAAGTTCTTTATGCTGTTAAGAAAGAAATGGATGAACTTTATCTGGACTATACCGATGAAAATGCGGAAAGAATCGGTGAGCTTCAGGTGCAGTTTGAAGAAATGAACGGATGGAACGCCGATTCTGATGCAGCTTCTTTGCTTTCGAATTTAGGTATCAATGAAGACAGTCACTATACTTTAATGGGCGATATGGAAGGAAAACTAAAGGTTCGTGTGCTTTTGGCACAGGCGCTTTTTGGAAATCCTGATGTATTAATCATGGATGAGCCTACCAACGACCTGGATTTTGAAACAATTGCATGGTTGGAAAACTTTTTGGCGAATTATGAGAATACAGTAATTGTAGTATCACACGACCGTCACTTTCTGGATGCGGTTTGTACGCATATTTCAGATATTGATTTCGGAAAAATCAACCACTATTCAGGGAACTATACATTCTGGTACGAATCAAGCCAATTGGCTGCAAAACAAAGAGCACAGCAAAACAAGAAGGCCGAAGAAAAGAAACAGGAATTGGAAGAATTCATTCGCCGTTTCAGTGCCAACGTAGCAAAATCCAAACAGGCTACTTCGCGTAAAAAAATGATTAGCAAACTGAATATTGCCGAAATCAAACCATCAAGCCGACGTTATCCTGCCATTATTTTTGAACAGGAGAGAGAGGCGGGAGACCAGATTTTGAATATCACTAATCTGAGTGCTTCAATTGATGGCGAAACGTTATTCACCGGTGTAGATTTGAATATGGCAAAGGGCGATAAGATTGTCCTTTTCTCTAAAGATTCACGTGCTACAACAGCCTTTTATGAAATTCTGAATGGTAATAAGAAGGCAGATTCCGGAACTTTTGAATGGGGAATCACAACAACACAGGCCTATCTTCCGGTTGAAAACCATGAATTCTTTGACAACGACCTGAATCTGGTTGATTGGTTAAGACAGTGGGCAAAAACAGAAGAAGAGCGTGATGAAGTTTATATCCGTGGATTCTTAGGAAAAATGATTTTCTCTGGTGAAGAAGCTTTGAAAATTAGCCGCGTTTTGTCTGGAGGTGAAAAGGTGCGTTGCATGCTTTCGAGAATGATGATGCAGAGAGCCAATGTACTGATGCTTGACGAGCCAACAAACCACTTGGACTTGGAATCGATTACAGCTTTCAACAACTCATTGAAAAATTACAAAGGTTCGGTTATTTTCACGACACATGACCATGAATTTGCCCAAACAGTGGGTAACAGGGTTATTGAACTGACGCCTAAAGGAGCAATCGACAGATATATGACATTTGACGATTATCTGGATGATGAAAAAGTACAGGAACTAAGAAAGAAAATGTATTCTTAATAATAGAACACCATAAAAAAATCCCGTTACTCGCAGGTAACGGGATTTTTTGGTTTAAAGGTGGTTGGTTAGGTTTTGGTTTTATTTTTATTTTTTAAATCTGCTGATAATAAAAATTACAAGGGCAATAATGG
Source organism: Flavobacterium sp. 38-13 (assembly GCF_001899155.1). Lineage (NCBI taxonomy): Bacteria > Pseudomonadati > Bacteroidota > Flavobacteriia > Flavobacteriales > Flavobacteriaceae > Flavobacterium > Flavobacterium sp. 38-13. The sequence goes on along the minus strand of NZ_MKVG01000006.1, from coordinate 9,529 downwards.
CAATGACAATAAAAACGCCAACGCCAACGCCTAAGTTAAAAATACCTTCGACAACTTCACAGCTTGAAAAGGTAAAAAGTATCAGGAGCAGTATGTTTATTTTCAATAATTTGTTCATGGCTTTTCTGTTTTTGATTTGTATATGATAAAGGTCTTCTTTTTACGAAGAAAAATATTACATGATTAATGCTTTTGGTTATATAATTTTAATAAGGGGCTAAGTTGCTAAGGTTCTGAGATGCTAAGTTGGTGTGTTTTTATATCTAAAAGAGAAAGTTAATTGAAAGCGAGTTTTTTGTACTTTCTTTATCAATCTGTAAAATCATTCTAATCTGTGGCAAAATAAAAGCAGCTACCAAGTAGAGGCGCTAAGGTTAAGGTTCTGAGATGTTGAGTTTGCGTGTTTTTGGTAAGTATCATTTTAGTATGGAAGCAGGTTAGGGCAAAACTGTATTTTTATTTTACTTGGAAGTAAATTTTGCCTACTTTTACAAACCAAACACAACACTTCATTATGAGTCAAAAAATATTGCTTACTTCAAAAGAAGTCAATATCATTCTGCATCGTTTGGCCTGTCAGTTAATTGAAAAGCATTTGGATTTTTCAGATACTATCCTTGTAGGAATCCAGCCTCGCGGAACCTTTTTGGCAGAACGCCTGAAGGAATTACTTTTAAAAGAATATAAAGTACAGGATGTTGCCTTAGGCTATCTTGATATCACTTTTTTCAGGGATGATTTCCGCAGGACAGAAAAGCCTTTGGAAGCCAATAAAACACAGATTAACTTTTTGGTAGAAAATAAGAAAGTCATTTTCATTGATGATGTCTTATATACAGGAAGAAGCATCCGCTCTGCTTTGACTGCCATCCAATCCTTTGGGAGGCCATCAGAAATTGAGTTGCTGGTTTTGATTGACAGGCGATTTAGCCGCCATTTGCCAATCCAGCCGGATTACAGAGGCAGACAGGTCGATTCCATAAACAATGAAAAGGTGAAGGTATGCTGGAAAGAACAGGAGGGAGAAGATGTGGTTTACCTTGTAACCAATTAAGTTCTTAAAATAACAACACAACAACACATATAAAAATGAGCGAATTAAGCGTAAATCATTTATTAGGAATAAAATATATCACCAAACAGGATATTGACCTTATTTTTGAAACAGCCGATCATTTTAAGGAAGTCATCAACCGACCAATTAAAAAAGTTCCTTCGCTTCGAGATATTACCATAGCTAATATATTTTTTGAAAACAGTACCAGAACCAAACTGTCTTTTGAATTGGCACAAAAACGCCTTTCGGCTGATGTTATCAGCTTTTCAGCAGCGCAGTCATCGGTTAAAAAGGGAGAAACCCTAATTGATACTGTCAATAATATCCTTTCAATGAAGGTTGATATGGTAGTCATGAGGCATTCCAATCCGGGAGCGGCTTATTTTCTTTCACAAAATGTCAATGCGAGTATTGTCAATGCCGGCGATGGTGCACACGAACATCCAACGCAAGGTTTATTGGATTCTTTTACGATAAGAGAAAAACTAGGCGAAGTTGCCGGAAAGAAAGTCGTGATTGTAGGTGATATTCTGCATTCACGTGTGGCGCTTTCCAATATTTATGCCCTTAAAATGCAAGGAGCCGAAGTCAAAGTTTGCGGACCTAAAACCTTAATTCCAAAATATATCGAATCTTTGGGAGTTGGTGTGGAACCCAACCTTAGAAAAGCACTTGAATGGTGTGATGTGGCCAATATGCTCAGGGTACAAAATGAAAGAATGGATGTGAATTATTTCCCTTCCACAAGAGAATATACACAGCAATACGGAGTAGATAAGGCATTTTTAGATTCGCTAAATAAGGAAATCGTAATCATGCACCCAGGACCAATCAATAGAGGTGTCGAAATCTCTTCTGATGTAGCCGATTCGCAACAGTCTGTTATCCTAAACCAGGTTGAAAATGGTGTGGCAGTACGTATGGCAGTAATTTATCTTCTGGCATCAAAAATTAAACAATAGGAATAAAAAAGCCAAAAACCTTTGTAACTTTGGACTTAGCAAACTTTACTTCTAAAAAATAAGACAATATGAAAGTGGATCAAAAAGGACATACAACAGTAATAAAAGATACGCAGGGTAATGTAGGTTCTTTTCTGGAAAAAGTAACAAATGAATATGGGAGCTTCAAAAACCATAACCTGGTTTTGGATATCTCATCCGACAAAGATGTGAGCTTGGACCAGATACTTTCTTTTCTATCGTTGTCAAACAAACACCGAAAAGCAAAAAAATCATTTGTAATTGTTGTCAATGATTTTGACTTTAACGAAGTGCCTGATGAAATGATTGTGGTTCCGACTCTTCTTGAAGCCCATGATATTATTGAGATGGAGGAAATTGAAAGAGATTTAGGATTTTAGGTTTTTGATTTAAGATTTCGGAAAGATTTCGGATTTAAGATTTTTAGATTTAAGAGTAAAAAATGAAGCTGACGATTCTTGGCTGTTATGCCGCTACACCCAGAACTATTACAAATCCGACATCGCAGGTTTTGGAAATAAGAGACCGGATGTTTCTCATAGACTGTGGTGAGGGGACACAGGTTCAGCTACGGAAAAACAAGATCAAATTTTCCAAAATAAACCACATTTTTATTTCTCACCTTCATGGAGACCATGTCTACGGACTTGTTGGTCTGGTTTCTACCTACATGCTTTTGAACAGGGTCAATGACCTGCATATTTATGGGCCAAAGGGAATAAAAGAGATTATTACACTGCAATTAAAGCTTTCCAATTCGTGGACCAATTACAATCTTTATTTCCATGAACTGGAATCGGATGTGTCCGAAACCGTTTTTGAAGATGATAAGGTAATTGTAAAGACAATTCCGCTTAAACACAGGATATATACTAATGGCTATTTATTCCTCGAAAAGTTCAGCGAAAGAAAGCTCAATATTGATGCGGTACAGGAATATGAAATCGACCAGGTTTATTATAAAAAAATCAAATATGGCGGAGATATTACTTTAGAAGATGGTCGCGTGATTCCTAATGCCGAACTGACTTTTGATCCGGATACTCCAAAAAGCTATGCGTTTTGTTCGGATACGGTGTATAATGAAGATATATTACCGCTGATTGAAAACGTAGATGTTCTTTATCATGAATCTACCTTTTTGGAATCAGAAGTTTTGCTCGCTGAAAAGACCATGCACTCAACGGCTAAAGAAGCTGCCCGGATTGCACTTAAGGCAAATGCCAAAAATCTGGTATTGGGCCATTATTCCACACGATACGAATCGATTCAGAAATTCAAAGAAGAAGCAGAAACTATTTTCCCGAATGTCTTTTTGGGAGATGACGGGGAAAGTTTTTCTTTTTGAGGTACTAAGTGGATAAGGTACTAAGGTTTTCTTTTGAAGTCGCTAAGTAACTAAGATAATGTGTTTTCTTTTTAAAAAGATTTTAAGATTCTAAGCGGCTAAGATGCTAAGATTGGTTTATTAACTAGGGTCAAATTTTGAACCTCAAACAAACTTATTTCCTCAGAACCTCAGTACTTTTTCCTTAATAACTCAAAACCTCAGAGCCTTAGTACCTCAGAACCTTAGCCGCTTAGCAACTCAAAAAAACATCCTGACAAATATCATATCTCAGCTTCACAAAGTTTGTAACTTTGTAATTCAAATTTTCCAATTGACCAAGCTATGAAAGATTTAAGCGATTACAGAAAATCATACGAAAAAAGTGGACTGATAGAAACTGCCATACCGGACAATCCTTTTGAATTATTTGACTTGTGGTTTCAGGAAGCCGAAGCTATAGGAGGGACAGAAGAAGTGAATGCAATGACTATTGCCACTATCGGGAAAGACGGTTTCCCTAAATCAAGAATCGTGCTTTTAAAACAACTCACCCCGGAAGGTTTTATTTTCTTTACCAATTACGAATCTGAAAAAGGAAAAGCCATAGCTGAAAACCCGAATGTTTGTCTTTCTTTCTTTTGGCCTTACGCAGAAAGACAGGTTATCATTAAAGGGACAGCTGAAAAAACAGCTGATGAAATTTCAGATGCTTATTTCCAATCCAGGCCATTTGGAAGCCAATTAGGAGCACTTGCCTCACACCAAAGTGAAATCATAGAAAACAGAGAAGTTCTGGAAATTAAGGTAAAAAATCTGGAAGAAGAATTTACAGGAAAAGTAATCGCTCGTCCGGCTTATTGGGGAGGTTATCTGGTCAAGCCTTATGAGATGGAATTCTGGCAGGGTAGGCCCAACAGGCTTCATGATAGAATTCGTTTCCAATACCGCGAAAACACATGGAAAAAGGACAGACTTTCCTCATGATTTATAGGAATAATAGCATGAAAAATACAAAAACATGCATTTCGTCGATTTTATTTTGCAGTTCAACGATGATTTTGTAATATTGAATCGTTAAGTAAGAGTTGTGCCCCATCATAAATCTTACTGACAATTTGAAGAAGTTTTCCCAAAGGCTTTTTCGAATTATGAACCAAAACACTTAACCTATGAAAGCAATAATGCTAAGAACATTAATGCCAGTGGCTTTTTTGTTCACAATGTTATCCTGTTCTTCAGATTCATCTGATGACAGTAACCTGACAAATGGAAATTCTACTTTGGTAGAAAATTATGATTACAATCCCACAGAATTAGAATTGATGCGTATTATTAACGAACACAGACAATCGCTCAATTTACCGGCTTTACAACCAATCAATCACATTTCTTACAAATCAGAAGAACACAACGAATACATGATTGAAAACAACGTTGTCAATCATGCTTATTTCGAAGAAAGGTCACAAAACCTGATACAGGTATTGGGAGCGGTTAAAGTCAATGAAAATGTGGCTTATAATTATAACACTCCACAAGCGGCTTTACATGCCTGGCTTGAGAGCCCGAGCCATAAAGCAAATATTGAAGGAGATTTTACTCATTTTGGAATGTCAGTCCGTATCAGTCCGGAATCAGGACGAAAATATTATACCAATATGTTCATCAAAAAATAAACGGGTAAAGCTCAGTATCATAAGACTGCAGTTTGTATTGCAGTCTTTTTTTTGAGACAGCCCAAAAAGATTGTTATTTACGTTCACCTTTCCATACTATTGATTGCAATAATTTGACAGGAATTATTTTTTTAGATAATTAATATTAGATGGGGTTTAATTTTCGTGGATTATTTTTTTAAAATACATTCATTAAAGATTGTTCTTTTGTTCTGAATTATTCTTTCATTAAGGTCTGCGTGAAAACTATTGTATGGGGATATATTTTAAAAATATATTACAATAGGTCAATAACAAAAAAAGCATCCTGCTAGTCCAGGATGCTTTTGCTTTTTATGGCATTTAAGTATGTTATAATTCAGTAATAATAAATTCACTTCTTCTGTTCAATTGGTGCTCTTCTTCAGAACATGGAACCCCATCAGAGCATTTGTTTACCAATTGAGTTTCTCCATAACCTTTTCCGCTTAATCGTGAAGCTTGTATTCCATCGTTAATCATCCACGCAATAGTTGATTTGGCTCTTCTGTCAGATAGCCTTTCATTGTATTTGTGTGTCTGACGACTGTCTGTATGTGATCTTACGTCAACTTTCATGGTTGGGTATTCTTTCATCACATCAACAATTTTTGCAAGATCAGTAGCTGCATCCGGACGGATATTCCATTTATCAAGGTCAAAGTAAATTATCTTGATACCGAATGCTTTTGCAAGGTCATCACCAACTTTAACTTTCTTGACTGTTTTTTCCAAAGCAATTGGAAGGTCGGTTTCACCGTTTTCATTTGGTAAGGTTATTCGGGATTCCTTGGTTACATAGTCTTGTTTTTCGGCTCTTACATAATACGATTTACCGCATTGTACATCCTCAAAAGAATATTTTCCGGAAGCATCAGATGTTACTTCTTTTAATTTGTTGAATTTTTCATCAAATAAAGTCACTTTTGTATTTGGAAGAATCGCTCCGGTTTCCAAATCGGTTATGGTTCCGGCCAAAAGCTGTTCACATTCAAATTCCAATCTTTTGGTTTCAACAAATTTGTAGATATCATCATTGCCATTTCCGCCGTCTCTGTTGGAACTTAAAAAGCCAATTCTTGTTTTAGAGTTAATGATATAGGCAAAATCATCTTTTTTGCTATTGGCAGGTTCTCCAATGTTTTTAACTTCTTTAATGCTACCGTCGTTTCCAATTTTTGAAACAAAAATATCAAAACCACCCAAGCCAAGCTGGCCATCGGAAGCAAAATACAACTCATTTTCATCTGATACAAAAGGAAAAGATTCTCTTCCCGGAGTATTGATTTTAGGTCCAAGGTTTTCCGGTGTTCCGAAACTTCCATCGGCATTAATGCTGACTTTAAAAATATCAGATTGTCCTAAAGTTCCCGGCATATCAGAAGCAAAATACATTGTTTTTCCATCCGGACTCAAAGCAGGGTGGGCCACACTGTAATTGTTATTGTTGAAAGGAAGTTCCGTAACATTTGTCCATTTGTCACCTTCTAAAGTTGCCTTGTAGATTTTTAATAAAGTTACCTTATCGCTACTTTTGCCTTTTTTACCATCGTTATAATTATTTCGGGTAAAATACATGGTCTTTCCATCTTTGGAAAAAGCCGGAGTGGCTTCATGGAATTTGGTATTCAGACTTTTTGCAAACTTTTGTGGAGCCGATAATGCACCGTCTGCACTCAGATCAGAAACATACATATTGGTAAAATACATATTCGTCCATGAATGCTGTCTCTTTGAAAAGTTTCCGGTATCCCGTGCAGAAGTAAAAACTACTTTATCTCCAAAGAAAGCACTTCCATAATCAGAATATTCAGAATTTATCCCGGCATTATCGATTTTATACCTTCCGGAATTTTTCCTGATTTCTTCCAGATAATTTTTCTTTTCCTCATATAGTTTCCCATGAGAATCAGTACCTGACTTCTGATTGAATTTTTGAAGCATCTCATTAGCCTTATCATATTCTCCAATTCCTTTTAGAGATTGTGAATAACGGTAAAAATATTCAGGCTCTACATCCTGCGTCATGGCAAAAAGCTCACCATACCATTTGGCAGCATTTTCCAAATCAGCATTAAAGTAGTAAGAGTTTCCAAGTTTTTGAAGCATATCTTGCGACTTGTATCCTTTTTCAGCAACACGCTCATAGGTTTTTATAGCATCAATGTAAGCATATTTCTCATATTTCTTATCTGCTGATGCCACAGCCGATTTTTGCGCATATCCGCTAAAGCAGACTGTACTTAAAAATGCGAGGTATATAAATTTGATTTTCATGATTGCACAGTATTAGAAGAACCTAGGTGAAGTTAATTTGTTAAACTTGTTGAAAAGCTCAAATCGAAGGAATATTTCGTGTGAGCCGGAGTTATAATTGGACAGCTTTGTTGTTTCTAAGTCATATCCATAACCTACAAACAAACCTTCTGTAACCTGGAAACCAGCCATCGCACTAACCGCGGCATCCCATCTCCAGGCTGCTCCAATGGTAAATTTATCGTTGAATAAGAAATTACCGGATACGTCAAGTTGTAGGGGAGCACCCTGAATGGTTTTCATAAGGAATGCAGGCTTAAATTTAATACTAGGGCTCAAATCAAATACATAACCACCGATGAAATAAAAATTCATCCTTTCTTTATAAACCGAAACGGAGTTGTCTTCATAACGGGTTGTCTGTAAAAAGTTAGGAACGGAAAGACCTACATATAATTTATCGGAATGGAAGTAAACCCCGGCTCCAAAATTTGGAGTAAAATTATTGTTGAAATTCTGCAGGTGAGGGTCACCGGCATCGGCAGGGTTTAATTTGTTTACGTCCAGGCTAAAAAGATTGGCCGTTCCTTTAATACCAAACGAAAGTTTATAAGTTTCCGATGTCTGAACAGTATAAGATATATCAGCAGAAATAGTGTTTTCGTCTGTCGGGCCAATTCTGTCATTGACAAAAGAAAGTCCGATTCCTAATTTACTATTATTGATAGGTGTGTTTAAAGAAACTGCATTGGTTACAGGAGCTCCATCCAAACCAACCCATTGGGTTCTATGAAGGCCGAAAATACTCATCACGCCTCTGGAACCGGCATAGGCCGGGTTTATATTAATAGTGTTGTACATGTATTGAGTGTACTGGGCATCTTGTTGCGCAAAACCTGCAAAACCTGTCAACAGTAAAGCGAAAAATAAAAATTTTGTTTTCATTTATTTATTTGTTTAGTTCCAGGGATTTGCATCCCTGGAAGTTGGACTTTATCTATTAATATATAGATAACTTGCTTTTTCTCTGGATCTTCCTTCAGCATCGACATATTTCAGTACGTAGTAGTAAGTTCCATCAGGTAATTCTTCTGATTTTTTTACTGTAGCACGACCTTCAGATACTCCTCTAAATACTTTAGTCGTATTGTCATAGCCTTGGGCATCAAATACTAATACTCCCCAACGATTGTATATTTCTACAGTATTGTTTGGATAACAATCAAGCCCCTCGATCTGGAAGAATTCATTCAAACCATCTCCGTTTGGTGTCATAGCATTATGAACTATAATTTCACATGGTGCCAAAACAACACAGTCATCATTTACGTTCATGTTGATTTGAATTGTTCTAGGGCAATCGCCGTCAGCAATTACATAGCTCAATACATAATCTCCAAGCGTAACATTGGCAGGATTGAAAATACTTCCGAGTAATCCTCGAGAGTTATTTGTGTCAATCCATGTTCCCGTTCTTTCTATAGAATTGTCAAGTAATGTAAACAGATCGATTGAAAGATCTTCAACACATAATTCGCTGGCAATTGTTTGTGTAGGATTTGATATCGTAACATTTATTGTTTGCGTAACTACATTTGAATTTCCACAGCTGTCAGTTGCAGACCAAGATCTGGTGATAGTATAACCTGTTGCTGTCTGATTTTCAATCTGTTCATCAAATATAAGACTTTCTACTGAAGAACAAGAGTCTGTAAATTCTAAAACAGGGACTTCAGGAACCTCACTACAAACAACATTTATAGTCGTTTCTATAGGAGTAACCAAAGTAGGAGCCATATTATCTTCTACAGTTATTATCTGTGTTGCAGAAGTTATGTTGTTGCATAAATCAACCGCTGTCCAGGTTCTTGTGATAATCTTATCTCCAGCACAAGCACCATTTTCAATAGTTTCAAGCATTGTAACAGTAGCCATACTACAGTTATCAGTAGCTGTAAGTGTTGGTGCTGTTGGAACAGATCCACAAGCCACAATAATATCTGTAGGCACAGTTTCTACGAATGTAGGGCCTTGGTTATCAGTTACAGTCACTACCTGAGTGTGTTCGGCATTATTGCCGCAAAGGTCTGTAGCCGTCCATTTTCTTGTAAGGGTGTAGCTTCCGGCACAGGTACCATCGGTTCTTGTCTCAGCGAACGTTACACTTCCGGCACAGGTACCATCGGTTCTTGTCTCAGCGAACGTTACA
>NZ_MKVG01000005.1:0-72305 GCF_001899155.1 Flavobacterium sp. 38-13 | reverse complement strand
GTATACGTTCCTGCAGGAGTTCCCGCATTTACGCTTACCGCTCCGGTTGAAGTATTGAACGACAATCCTGCCGGAACAGCTCCGGGAGCAGTAGAAATTGTTACTGTACCTGACGTAATTGGCGAACCGTTCAACGTGTCGTTTAATACTACGTTGGCAATAGCCTGGCCACCTGTCAAACCATTTACAGGAGTTGCAGTAGCGTCGTTATTGGCTACGATAACATTCACAGGAGTTGTTGTTGTTGAATCTGTGTTATCTGTTGTATCAGGGTCATTTTCATCGCCATCAACAGTAGCAGTATTCGTATGGTTTCCGGTAGCATTGACAGTAGCGGTAATTACTAAAGTCTGGATTGCTCCATTAGCTAAGTTCCCTACTGTCCATAGTCCTGTTGCGGAAGCATAGGATTGTCCTGCTGTATGCGAAACATACGTATATCCTGAAGGAAGCTGGTCTGTTACCAATACGTTGGTTGCATTACCCGGTCCGTTATTGGTTACAACCAAAGTAAATTCTACTTGTGAGCCAACATTTGGTGTTGCATTGTTTACAGTCTTGACAATTTCCAAATTCGCATCTGCATCCGGAGCAACCGTTACGTCATCTGTATTATCACCCGGAACCGGATCATTTTCTGTACCTGTTACGGTAGCTACGTTCGTATAGTTTCCTGTAGCATTTACCGTTGCAGTAACAGTCATTGTTCGTGTAACTCCGTTAGCTATGTTTCCTATTGTCCAGATTCCCGTACCACTGTTGTAAGTACCGGCAGTAACAGTTGAAGAAACATAAGTAAAACCTGTTGGCAACTGGTCTGTAACTACTACTCCTGTAGCAGCATTTGGCCCGTTGTTCGTCACGGCAATTGTAAAAGTTACCGATTGCCCGATTGTAGGCACTGTAACATTTGCCGTTTTCACAATTGTAAGGTCGGCTATAGCGGCAACATTCAGGTTGTTGTATTTAATATTATTACAGTTTTCAACTGCTGTTCCGTTTCTACATTCCAAATGCGGGTCGGTTGGTGGTGTTGTGCCAGGATGAGTGGCATCAATATCTGTTACGTCAGCCGGGCGTATAATTGAAGCTTCCACATTTAAAGGTTGTCCTGCTAAAGATGAACCTACAGTTCCTGTAATCGTAAATACGATTTCTGAACCGTTTGTCATATTCAGGTCAGCTATATAGTTGCCCGAAACCGGGTCAACAGCTCCGCTCACTACTACAACAGTTCCCTGGCTATTTACATAAGTAACTCCCGTTATTGTAAATCCGGCCGGAACAACAAAGGCAAAGCCTGAACCTGTCACGTCGCTTGGCCCATTATTTTTTACTACTACATTATAGTTGACTTGTTGTCCAACAGCTACAGTGGTAGTTGAAGGCGTAACGCTTACCACTTCCAAATCAGCCGCTGCAACAATAATATCGAGTGTTTTTATAATTACTTCTCCCGGAACAAAACTCCAGGTATCTAATGATTTTTCGTTACCAAAACTTGAACCTCCATCTCCATTATTTCCTGTTCCAGAACTACCCATCGTGTATCTTCCCCATTTATGTCCGTTGCTGTTACTTGAAATACCAGCTATTCCGGAAGCAGTAGGGTTTGATTGTGTATTTGCGTTTCCGCCCTGAACATTTGAATCATCCCAATATACCAAATCTCTATTTGGTGTATAAAGGTTATAACTGCTGTTCAGTTGCTCAATAATAATACCTCCCGGATTAATTTCCATATCTATGAAAGGGAAATGGACTTCGGCACCAAACAGCTGTACTCTGATTTCTCCAATATTGGTATTGGCCGGCAGCGTATTCCCTGCCCCGTCACGTCCGTCCCAAAAAACAGTATTGGTCCCCATATTACAGTTTCCTGTTATAGTTCTGGTAGGGAAAGCTCCCAGTATTTCAATTCTGTATGTTCCTGAAAGGTTAGAATCGAAACCAATATAAGCTCCCTTGTTACCAGAACGGTTCGGGGTTCCTTCTGCACCTGTATAAGTGATGTTTGTAGCCGTAGGCGTAATCACAGTGTTTTTTAACCAGGTTGTTACGCTTAAAGTAGTACTTACTGCCTGAGTTGCACTTGAAGGCAAATCGGCAGCAGGCGTTGTATAAAATATTTTATGTGTAACGTTATTAGCATCGTCCTGACTTCTAGGGTCATGAACTCTAAAATCAGCACTTGAAGGACTTGAAAGGTTCAAACTCTTGTATGAAGGATTTCCAGTAGCATCCAAAAAACCTTTATTATTTACAAAAAAAGTAAACCCAACTCCATTCGAGCCGTTATTGGTTACTCTATAGGCAATTCCGTCACGTGTTAAAACAGTAAATTTGCCATAGAAGGCTTTATTAGCCTGAAATGAACTTCCCTGTATGTGCAAATTAAATACGTTTGAATATACACGTCCGGAAATCCAATTGGAATTAGCTGCATTTCTTACGGAAATATCCCAGGCAGCTATCAATTCTGTATTGTTTCCTTGCGTCCAGTTAGCATCAGCAGCAACATCCACAACACTTGGTGTAGAGCTGCTGGTTTCAGAACCCGAAGGTAAAAATTCTACTTTCCAGATTCCCGCCTGTCCGGCACCAACTGTGACCGAATAAGGTGTGTATCGGTCACCTCCGGCTCCTTGTCCTGGATATTGCGGTCCGGCTAATTCACCGGCACGGTTAGGAATTTGACCTGTTGTATTCGCAGCAGACAAGAATTGAGTCCCGTCTGGTGCTATCAACCTGATACGTCCATTACCAATGTTTTGGGCGCTAGATCCTGTCGCAATAGTTTCTCCCACCTGGGCATAGACATAATGCGTTCCTAAAGTTTTAAAAGGCCAGGAATTGATGGTGGTTCCTCCGGCCGTATAGCTATTACTATACAGGAAAGCACGGTTACCCACTACTCCGGATGGATAAAGGTCCTTACTTCCATCTGCATAAGCTGCATTCCAGAAGCTGGCCATCGTCAGAAGGAAAACAAGCATTAAGATATTTTTTACTCTTAATGCAGCATTCCCAAACATGACATTTACCTGTCGATAGGGCAAGAATCTGCCTTGACAACTGTAGTTTTTGTTCATCTTTATGGTTTTAATTGTTTTAATTGAAAATCGGGGAAAACAGTTTTTTGGTGGTGGCAAACGGTTTATTAAGAGCGATTTAAAGAATAAAGTTTTTACACATACGCAGATTGGTTTGATTAATAAATGGTTAGACACAACTATCTGGCTGACGGACAACCCGATTGTGCAAATTTCTTTACTATACTGCGTAGGCCGTGTAGACAATGCATACAGCATTTGTAGAATAAATTCTACAAATTTGGCTTATGATTTCCGGTTGTGGATTTAGTTAATTGGCCTGATGAAGGTGATGTAGTAAATAATTCCCGCCAGACCGGCTCCGGCAAAAGGCGACAGCCATAAAGACAACGCTTCTATTGATCCATGATTTCCATAGAATAGCAATTCTGCAGCAGTAATGGCCGGATTTAGCGGATAATTGGTAATAGACATATTGACAAAATTGGCCATAAAAACAGTTATTGCCATAATAGAAGCCACATACAACTTACTCTTTTTCAAATAGGTCAAACCCAAAAAAAGCAATAAAATAATAAACATCAGTACGCTTTGGCATACTGTCGATAACATTAATCCTTCCTCGTATCCCAACACTGTCGGCTTAATGAACATCCCGGAAATTGTTCCGCCTTTTTGCGAAAACAGATAAAACCCCAGAAAGGTTGCCAGAATCCCTCCTGCTACATGCATACAGGTATAAGCAATAAGTCGGTTGAAACCTATTCTGTTGGCAATAAAAAAACCAACCGAAATAGCAGGATTATAATGGGACCCTGATATAGGATAGAAAAAGAAAGTAGCCAAAAAAGTAAGGATACCTATAGAGAGGCATAGTAGCAGCTGATTGAAAAAATTATCTTGAAAAAATGGGATAAGCATTGCCGCTACAACAAAAAAAGTCAATAAAAATGTTCCTGCAAATTCTGCAAGAATGCTCGCTAATTGCACTTTAGCGAACATCTTTTTATGCCCGGAGGCAAATGTTGGTAAACTCATAAAAATTTAGTGGAATAATAGCAAGGGAAAGAAATCTTTCCCTTGCATCAAGTAATCAAAACCTATAAAAATTAATCGGGTTAAATCATTTACTAAATTCCATATTGACATTGGAAAAAATTGTGGCTCATATAAATACTTATTGTAGAATTAATTCTACAACACCATTCGGCATTTTTCATGCTGAACTTTGTAATATTGAGCAATGGATTTCCCTTATCGGATAGCGCTGATTAAGCCACTGATTTCCATCTGCTAAAAATGCCATTTTCTAAACCACTATACCTGTTGTTTGCTGTATTTTTCAGCATCTCTACCCTTTTTTCACAACAAGAAAACCGGGAGTATGACATCATATGGCATTCTGCAGATGATAACAGCCTTCCACAAAACAGTGTCAAGTCAATCATCCAGGACAAATATGGTTTTTTATGGCTTTCAACAGAAAACGGATTGGTGCGCTATGATGGCAGTAAGTTCAAAGTTTTCAATATTGAAAATCTAAAAGGACTGGGAACGAACAGGATAAGCTATTTCAGAGGAACAGTTTCTACCGACAGTATTTATGCGTTGAGCGACTTTACAGATCTGATACTCATAAAAAACAACAGACCTTCTGTTATTCCAAAACATAAAATCCCGGAATCTTTCCGCCTGACCAACCACCTCCACAAAGGCAAAAGAGTTTACGTTCATAAGATTTACAAAACAGACAATAGCTATTTCAGCCTGGAAAACGGGACCCTGGCTGCCTACACAAAAAACAATAAGAAACTTTGGGAAATAGAATATGAGTATGACCCTGACAATACGGAGTTCTTCTTACTCAACAATACTCTTTATTCTCATAAAAACGGAAAGTTTGTGCGGTTCGAAAACGGGAAAATTTTCCTCACCGCTATCGAAGGATTGCCAGCTACAGGATTTACCGTATTTCCAAATACTGTAGCACAACAAACCTTCATTACTTTTAACAATACGGTATATCTGCTGGAAAAGAACCAGGATAAATTAATCCTGAAAGTCCTGCTAAAGGATTTTAATATTTCTAAAAACAATATTATTTCGTATTACTATGATGTCCCGAATGACATCTTGTATTTGGGAAGCAGCACCGACGGACTGCTGATTGTCAAGAAAAAGAAATTCAACAGCATTATTGGCAATAATAAAAACGGAGTATATTATGCCCAGATTCCTCATGGAAATGATAGTTTTCTCTCTACAACCGGAGAAATATTCAGCTCATCGGGCGTGCAGAAACAACGTTTCTTCACCAAGGAGAATGACAATTACATCCTTCTCAAAGACCGTAACGGCGACCTCTGGACCAAACAGGACAACAGAATTTACCGACTTAATAAAAGTACCAACTTTACGACTTCCGATACCTGGTTTTTTGAAGACCGGGTCATTCTGCTTTTTGAAACACTAAAAGGAGAAATTCTGGCCGGAACAGCCACAAACGGTGCTCCCGCCGGAAAGCTTTTCAGACTGGAAGATACCGGACTATCAAAACCGAGTTTTAAACTTTATATGGTGGTTCCTTTTCATCCTACTTATATGCTTCAAATTGAAGATAATATCTTGTGGACAGGTTCGCATTTGGGCTTCCATAAAATTTATTTCCAGGAAAAAAAGGTTGAAAATATCAAGAAAATCTCCAATACTTATGTAAGGAGCATCTATATTGAAAACCCAAACGAAATATGGGTAACTACCTATGAAAAAGGGTTTTTCCTTTACAATCCGTACACCAAAAAAACAACCCATTTCCCTATTGACAAAAACAGGTATCTGCTTTCATCTCATTGCATTATTGAAGACCAGAATGGTTATTTATGGATTTCCACAAACAAAGGGCTTTTTCAGGCTTCAAAGAAAAACCTGTTGAATTATTCCAAGGGAAAAACAGATAATGTTTACTATCAGTATTATGACAAATCAGACGGATTTTACACCAACGAATTTAACGGAGGCTGCCAGCCATGTGGTCTGAAATTAGGAAACAACGCCCTCACATTTCCATCAATGCGAGGCAATGTATTATTCTTTCCTGAAAAAATAAAACTGCTTCTTCCTGATAATGAAATCTATTTTCAGGAAGCCGAAGTTGACAACCGGACACAGGAAATCAACAATGACACCTTGCTTTTGAAAAATAATTTTGGAAGGGTAAGGCTATTCATCAACAGTCCGTATTACGGAAACCCAAACAACCTGAATATTGAAATCCGCTTACAGGGACCTATTTCTCAAAAATGGACTTCTTTGAAAGGCGATGAGATTTCTTATACCTCACTCCCACATGGAACTTATTATCTTACAGCGCGAAAACTCACCGGTTTTGACTCTAATTATAAACACAAAACGCTCACCATAATTATCCCGCCGGCTTTCTACCAAACTATCTGGTTCAATATCCTGATGGTTTTATGCGGTTTGACCCTTATTTTTTATACCATCAAAATGAGAATCCGCTACATCAGGAGAAAAAATGTGCTTTTGGAAAAAAAGATTGCGGAACAGACTTTCCAATTACGCAATACCATCAGTACGCTAAGAAACACTAAAGAAAAACTTAGCGAGGAGATTATCAACCACAAAAAACTAATCCGAACGATTACGCACGACATCAAGAGTCCGCTCCGCTTTTTGGCATTAACCGGCAAGCATGCCTATCAGAACAGTAACAATATAAAAGTAGTGGAAGAAGATTTAAAGTCTATTTACACTTCTTCTTTCCAGCTTTATCATTTTGTTGACAATCTTTTGGAATACACGAAAGTGAGCAAACAGGAAAACTCTTCCGAACCTTACAGTCTTTATACTCTTGCGGAAGAAAAAACAACCATCTTTTTAAATATTGCCTCTTCTCAAAAAACAGATATAATCAATAAAATTGACACTACTCTCGTACTATCAACCAACAAGCTGCTGTTGTCAATTATTATCCATAACCTGCTCGACAATGCCATTAAAAATACCTTTAACGGCAAGATTGTGCTTACTTCCGGTAAAAGAGATGAAAATATTTTTATCCGGATAAAAGATACGGGAAAAGGGATGTCGCCCGAACTTGTAGATTTTTACAATACCTCTAAAAACAATAAAACACAGGAAGGTGTCCGAAAAATAGGTATGGGATTACCAATGGTGGCCGAGCTCTTAATTATCTTAAACGGCAGTATGAATATTGAAAGTACGGTCCAACTAGGAACTGAAATAACCATCTGGCTGCAGGAAGAAAAAAGCAGCTAGTTTTCGTAAATCTTAAGGATTTCTACCAGACTGACTACATTGTTAATTCTTAACTTTTCAAAAATCCTGTTTTTGTAAGTACTAACTGTAGTCATTTGAATATTCAACTGGTTGGCTATTTCCAGATTGCCTTCTCCCCTTGCCAAAAGTCCGGCTACTTCAATTTCACGGTCAGAAAGGCTTTCCAACGGATTGATAGGAGTTTTATGCAGTACATTTTCCAGAATTTTCTCTTTGACTGTGGCACTGATATATTTTCCGGTTTCCATAACCGACTGTACCGCATTGATAATCTCGCTTTCTGAACTGTGTTTGTTCAGGAAACCATTGGCACCGGCATGGATATACCGAAGGGCATATTGCTCTTCATCATAGGCAGAAAACATCAAAACTTTCAGGTCTGGATAGGACAGCCTGATTTTTTCAATCATTTTGGTACTGTTGCCTCCCGGAAGATTGATATCTAAAAATAATAAATCGGGAACACTGGTTTTTAGCAGGTTCAATACAGACGTAAAACTTTCGGCGTGCTCAACCGTAATTCCATTGAAAGATTCTTTCAAAATCAATGAAATTCCGTGACGGACTACACTGTGGTCGTCAGCCAGTAGTATTTTTTTCAACTCTGTTGCCATTTAGGGGTATATTTGCAAATCAAAAATACGATTATTTCATTGATTGACAAATCTTACAAGATAACTTATCAAAATTTTCCTAAATAAAAATGGTTTATAAAAAAATAGGTTTTATATGCAAACTCTCGTCAACCTGAAGTATCTTGCAACAAAATAAACAGCACATCCCACCCAATCCCATCCGATGAACACACACACTGAAACGGCAATTAAAACCACCTATTTCAGCATCTTAGGAAATACTGCATTGGCTTTAATAAAAGGAGCAGCAGGATATTTTGGTAATTCGTATGCATTAATTGCCGATGCTATTGAGTCTACTACAGATATTTTTTCTTCGGCCTTGGTTTTATTCGGATTAAAATATTCCAGCCGTCCGGCCGATGAGAACCATCCTTACGGACATGGAAGGGCGGAACCGCTGATTACGTTTCTTGTTGTGGGGTTCCTTATAACTTCTGCTACTATCATAGCTTATGAAAGCATACTGAACATCGGGACACCGCATGCACTTCCAAAACCTTACACCTTAATTGTCCTTGGAGCTATTATTGTATGGAAAGAAATTTCCTTTCGCCTTGTCATGAAAAAAAGCAAGGAAACCAACAGCTCATCCCTAAAAGCGGATGCCTGGCATCACAGGAGCGATGCCATTACTTCTGTAGCTGCCTTTATCGGTATTTCAATTGCTTTATTTTTTGGAAAGGGTTATGAATCTGCTGATGACTGGGCCGCTCTTCTGGCTTCAGGATTCATACTTTACAACAGCTACCTGATTTTCAGACCCGCTCTCGGTGAAATTATGGATGAACACCTGTATGATGACCTGGTAGAAGAAATCAGAAAAGTTTCTTTGACATCAGCAGGAATTATCGGAACTGAAAAATGCTATGTCCGAAAAGCAGGAATGAAATACCATGTTGACCTTCATGCCATTGTTGATGCTAATATAACGGTTAAGGAAGGCCACGACCTGGCACATCAGTTAATTGATACCTTACACAGAGAAATACCTCAATTAGGGCACATCCTGATTCATATCGAACCGAACAGTTAAATTAAATTTTCAGTTTATTTCAACCATAAAAAAACTCCCGGGTTGGTTCCGAGAGTTATAGCTTTTTATTGATGGTAAAGTTAAATACTGTTTTCCAGTTCTAATTCATCCATACTAAAAATCAATGCTTTTACCTGTAACAGAAAATCTTCAATTTCGATTTCCCCTGACCTGACCTGGCAAAACAATGCCGCATATTCATCATGCAATTCGTTTCTTCTATCATCGCTTAGGTTTTCATATTGCTCCTGGTTGGCTCCCAAAATAATAAAATCAACAGTAAAAGGCACATCAAAATTATTGTCTGTATCTGTCAGCTTGTGTGTAATACTGGAAAATTGCTCCAGCTTTTGCTGTGCTAAATAATACCTTTCCAACTGCTGGTCACTAAAACGTTTGGAATTCAGAATACAGTCAATAATTTCATAAAAAATTTCGGTTTCGATATGAAGGTCGGATTTTAAATCTCTGTACATCTTATTAATCCATGTAATGGAATTAACCACATTGAGTACTTCAACTGCGTAGCCAAATTTTTCTATATCGCTAAAATATTGAAAATGTTTTGTATCCAAAATCATAAAAGGGCTGTGTTCTTCAAGGCTAAAGTCCTTCCTTTCTTTTAGGTCTTCTTTTTTGATTATCATATTTTTCTTTTTAAACTATTATTCTTCAATTGTGAGTTCCCATATATTTCCTTGTCCGTCTTTCGCTTTTAGCTTTCCGTCACCCATCCATTCCACATCAATCTCAATCTCTCTGCCCGTTTCATCTTCAATAATACCTTTGCCGTATCGTTCTCCTTTTTCAACATCTGCATAACCCGTTAATTCGTTCCCTTCTTTATCAAAGCCAATAACATCATAATGAGATTCAAAACTTTCAATCTGTGTTGTATGAAAATCCTGATGCTGTGAGATTAATCGGCAGATTACGGAATCCTTAGGAATATATTGGAAATCTTTTATATGAGAGACATCAAGATTACTGTAGGTCACAATCTCCTTATCTTCTTCACAACCAGAAAAAGCAAAAAACAATAACACTATGCATGCAAGAGCAGATTGGGGAATCTTAGCCATAAATAAATAGGTCATTAAATTATTTCCGGGCACGGCAATTATTCTCTTGCTTTACAAACCTCTTCCCGTTCTTAGTGGTAGTGAGAAATAAGGTACGGAGCTTCCGTAAGCTCTATTTAAACAGGTTACTGGAAACATCGCCGGCTCATTTTCAAATATAATGAGTGCAAAAAGCGCTTCCTTACGGTTTTCCGTAACGAAGGTTAATTTTTTGTTTTTTTATTTGGGTGTACGATTATTCTTTATTTTTGGAAAACAACCTTAATCTCAAAACCATGCCCTGGACTTATCTTGAAAAACTTTGGAAACGGACAATGGAGTCCAATACCGGCAGAACTACCGATGCCAGTTCCTGGGATAAGGAGATTGAAGTATTGTACCGATTGGGAATCAGTATGGAAGACACGCTGCAATTCCTCTATTTTGAAAAGCCTGATTTTGGAAGTTTTAAGTCCTGGATAAAGGCCAACAGAAAAGATTCTGTGATTTCGGTAGAATTTGAAGAAGTGCTCTCTAAACAAGACCTTGAATTTTGGGACAAAAACGGATATGTCATTCTAAAAGAAGTTATTTCAAAAGAAGAGTGTAAAGCGACAGAAAATGCCATCTGGGAATTTCTTGGAATGAATCCCGAAAAAAAGGACACCTGGTATGAGAGGCATGCGGAACAAAAAGGACTGATGGTTAACTTCTCAAACCATCAAACCCTAAACAGAAACCGGCTTTCTGAACGGATTTACAAGGCCTATGTACAGCTTTATAAAACTGATAAGATTTATCCCACTATAGACAAAGTGAGTTTTAATCCTCCGGAAACCGAAAACTTTAAATTTATGGGCAGTCCGCTACACTGGGACGTGAGCCTGAAAACACCTATTCCTTATGGATTGCAGGGATTGCTTTACTTAACCGATTGTGGTCCGGATGATGGCGCGTTTCATTGTGTTCCGGGTTTTCATAAAGAAATCAATTCCTGGTTGGAAAAACTGCAGCCAGACGAACATCCAAGAGAAAAGGCGCCCGAAGCCTTAACAGCAATGCCAGTTACAGGCAATGCCGGCGATTTTATTATCTGGCAAAATACATTACCCCATTGCGCTACTGCCAATCGGGGCAAAACACCAAGAATGGTGCAATATCTTACCTATTTTCCGAATGATTATCAATCTGCTTCGGAATGGATTTAGGGCATTAGGATTTGTTGATAATGCTCCATCTCGGAATCCTGGCATTTTCACCTTCTTTAAGTATGAAGCGATAGCCATGATTGGCATCAACTATTTCGCGTGTGGTCGGGTCAGTAATCGTATATTCGATATGAGCCTTTTGCTTGAAATATTTTTTCCATGCCGGAAATATGTCGAGATATTTTCCTCTGATGGATTGAAATTTGAGGGTTTTTGAAACTTCTTTATTCTCCAGTTTGAAATCGACATACAGACATTCATCCCACTCGCTTTTGCTTTCAAGGTCTGCATCAGAAAGAGCAGCCGGAGCATAAATAATCGTATAGGTAGAATCAGATGCCTGCTCCATAACCTTGTAAAAACGATACGAAAGTGTAGTCAGCGAAGCAATTTTATCAGAAGCCTGTCGGGCATTTCCTTTATCTGTTTTTGAAATAGAACTGATAAAAGCCACATCCTGCGCCAAGCTGATGGTACACACAAAAAATACGGCAGATGACAGAATTATTTTCATAACGTTGCTGTTGAATAGTACAAAGATATTGCAAAAAGAACATCACTTTTTCACATCCGCAACTTATTTTGAACAAAAATTATTTTTTCTTACGGGTTTAAAAAACTTTCTTTTTTGTCAGACATGATAGAAAAAATTTTTCCTGTCCATGCCGGACCCAAAGTATTGCCAGTTGATATTGAGGACGTTTTTTATGGTCTTTTTCAATATTGAAAAATCATTGGGCTTTGTGATATAAATATTAGCTCCGTTGACAAACGTTTCTTCAATATCTTTTTCTAAAGAAGACGTTGAATAAATCGCTATCGATATGTCCATAAACCGTGGATTCGACCTTATCTGTTTCAGGCTTTCCGTTCCGGAAATAAGTGGCATATTCAAATCGAGAAATATAATTTGTGGAAGGGAAATATCTTCTCTATTAAGATACTCCATCAATTCCAGGGCATTCTTAAACATTAGCAAATCAATAGAATCATCGATTCCCTTTATTACTTCTTCAAACAATTCACGGTCATCCTGGTCGTCATCAACCAAGAAAATATACATAGATGTACCCATATTAAATAATTAGGTATTAGATTAAACATAATGGCTTAACATGCAGGATGTGGCTAAAATTTTGTTCTCCCCAATGCAATCTTAAAAAAGATGCACCCTAAGAACCGGGCATGCGCATTATTCCGCTTTCTTATTACCTAAGATTAACATGTAAATATCATGTTTTAAAAAGAGTGTAAGGAAGTCTTTTCCTGAATTCCATGTCATGAAAATTTTTGATTTTTCATCCTTAACAGAGCTATGCAATTCTTCATAACTGTGTTCAGAATCCAGGTCGGGATGGAAAGATGACAGATTACTTATTGTTTCTTCAAATTTGAGATTATTTTCTGCAAGTAATCGCCTTACTTCTTTGAAGGCTGTAGTAAATCCATCAATATTTCTTTCGAAATTAATGATATAAATATTTTCTTCTTCGGGATGATTGTACCATTTATAGTACATCATATCCTTTTCGCTTAGTGGAGCCGGATATATGGAAATAGGCGATTTACCAAAAGTCTGTGACAGGCCTTTGGCGCAGATGAGCAACAATAAGAAACAAACTAATTTCACAACTCCCATAGATATGAGACAAAATTATTTATATTATTTCTGAAAATGTTACACAATTATAAGGTGGATTTATCTTATTCCACAGAATTATGATAAAACGCGATATTTTCAAGTGCGCCATAAAAAGGATTCTCTAATAAATTAAGGAAAGAATCCTTTTTATTGCATAGTTATTACTTGACTTTCGCATCGTCAAGAAACTTATTAATCTTTTTGATGCTTTCGTTTATAAATTTGAATCGGTTGGCATTATTTATGTCGTACGACAAGACACCACGCACAACCCATGCTTCTGAAATTTCAGAAACGTTCAATTTAGAACTGGAATAAAAATCATTTTCATTGCTCAATACAAAAATGTTATCATCATAGGTACTTTTTGCCACCCGATTGATGAACAGGCCTTTTTCATGGCTTACAAAAACAATGATAGAATCATTTTCAATCCGGTCAATGTCAATTTTTTCGCAAACCACAAATGAATTCTCATCTATTACAGGAAACATGTTATTGCTAACCACCTGAAATACTCTGGATTCATCTGCACTAATAAAAGGAAAACTGTACTTTGGAAGAATATCAAGTAAACTGGCATTGTCATTTCCTTTGGCATATTGAAACTGAACTTCTCTTGAAATCAACGGAGTGTGGTTGGTATAGGCTCCCGCTTTTTTCTTATTTAAGAATATTTCATTCAAATCAAGCTCATAAAGCTCGCAAATTGTGATTATAGAATCAAAATCTACACTATCTCTTTTTTTCCAAGTAGAAATCGTATTTGGCTTAATGTTCAAAAATTCAGATAATTCGATATCTGTCTTGATTTTCAGCGCTTTCTTCAATCTACTAATAACGCTAATCGCGTTTTGTGATTTATTTTCTTGCATATTCGCAAAATGTGTTGTAACTTTATCCAAGGATAAAATTAAATTCATGAAATCCGTTAAAAAATCCACTTTAGGAAATTGTCTGCACAACCAATTTCAAAAAGCATTTTTTTAAAAAATATTCACAAGTACGTGGTATTTTTTAAACACCAAGCATAAAGTCATATCACAGAATGAATCTATGAGGGCGGGTTCTGGAAATTTGGGTTTTTTGCGAATTATTACGGATTTAAAATCAATAACAATTCGAAACAAATATATACTTTTTCTAAAAATACCACTAAAAACATAGTATAAATTATTCATAATTACCCAATTACAATACATATGTAAGAAAAAGGCTTAAAAAACTATTAATTTCCCGTTAAAATAAAGGTTCCCAAATCTATCTATTAACTAAACGCAGTTGCTTATGAAAATTAATTTTACTTTTCAAAGGGCGTATTATTTCCTATACTCCCCAATCTTAATCTTATTGCTTTTTTACCATAATCCTCTCAGTGCGCAATCCACAAGAGTTTATGCTACCGTAATTTCGGGCGAAAGCAATACCGACCTTTCTGCCAATGCCGTCGACGGTAACCTTGCTACTAAAGCAAACGTACGGGCAAGTTCAGGACTAGCTTTAGGTATCGGCGCTTATTCAGGTTATATCGAACTCGAATATCCAACGCCATTACCGGCCAATACTACTTCGTATATTAAGATTCAGACAGACGAAAATCTCCTTCCTGCTTTATTGGGAGGAAGTCTTGGAGGTTTGCTTTCGAATGTATTAGGAGCCGTGCTTATTGGAAATCAAGAATTTACCGTTCAGGCAAAAGACGGAAATAACGTCCTTTTGCAGGGCGATAGCCAGGACATAGGCGAATTCGCAACGGAAAGGCTTCGAATTGTAACCGATGAAACAGGCGATTATTTTGTTGCCATAACTCCTGCCCAATCCTATAACAGAATCCGTTTGAGAAACAGGATAGGAAGTCTTTTGGGATTATTCAACACAAAACAACTGGGTGTCTTTGATGCTTTTTATATTTCAGACCCGGATGATTGTGGCTATGCTTCCTATACTTCTTATAGTGGACAGGGCATCAGCCTGGACCTTTTGAATCTTGGCGGTGCCGGAGTAACCAACCCAAAAAATGTATTGGATTCTGACCCTAACAGTTTTTCCCGATTGAGTTTGGGCGTTTTAGGCGTAGCAGCATCAATAGAACAAACCGTTTATTTTGACGGCCTCTCACAAACCACAGACGAGTTCGACATCAGGTTAAAAGTCGACCCGTCTTTATTAGCTTTAGGTGTCGCGAACAATATCCAGATTATTGCGTATAATGGCCCTGCAATTGTAGATTCCAGGTCTCTGAGTTCTTTATTAAATCTGGATTTACTGACATTGCTGCAAGGAAATCAAGTCGCTACTATCCCTTTTTCCCCAAATGCACCAGCCGATAGAATTACAGTCCGCTATACTTCCCTGCTCAATTTGCAGCTGACACAGCGTCTTGACCTTTATGATATTGTTCGCGTTCCTAAAATGCCTACCATAACAGACCCGGCTACTTTAAATGCTGTAGTATGTTCAGGAAGCACCGCTTCGCTGATTGCGAATACCGCTGCCGGTAATGAAATCCGATGGTACAATACTCCAACAGGTGGCCCTATTTTAGCAACTGTTGCATCCGGTGCGCCATTTCAAACAGCACAATTAAGTGCCAATACTATTTTTTATGTAGCTGCCGCAAAAATAGGCTGTACAGAAGAATCGCGAAGAGTAGCTGTTCCTGTAAAGGTTATCAGCCTGCCAACTGCTGCCGATATCAACATACAGAGTACACTTACCGCCTGTCAGGGAAATATTGTCCTTACTCCGACTACAACAATCGGAGGCGCACTAATCCGATATTATACTGACCAGAACAAAACACAGGAAATCACTACCGGATTTGCCGGACATGCCGGAGCAACCTATGTCAAAAATCCGGCTACAGGAGCGCTTACTATCACAGGATTAAGTGAGGCCAATTCACCCTACTCCTATTTTATATCTCTTACTTCTGAAGGTATTTGCGAAAATGCCGTTAATAATCTGAACGAAGTTACGGTAAACGTTTCCAGTATTCTTAACCTGCAAATATTGCCTGCAATATCAGGATGCGGCTCTGTTAACCTTGCCGATGCCATCCTAAACCTCAACCCTACCACTACCTATGTTTTCTTTGATGCTTCCAACAATCCTATTACGGCAGAAGCAGCATCAAATATTACCACAAGCGGAACCTATTACATACAGGCACAGGGAGCCAATAACACCTGCTCGTCAGATATACTTCCTGTAGCAGTAACTGTAAATCCGCAACCCAACCTGTCTATTACCAATACGGCTTTGGTTACACAAATAGGCAACACCGTTACTTTAGATGCTGTTTCTACAGGAACCATTACCTGGTATGCTCCTAACGGAACGGCCCTACCGTCAAACGTTGCCGGTCCTTTCACAGCAGCAGGCACTTATACTTTTACGGCTATTGCAACTAACGGAACCTGCTCTGTAAGCGGTTCAGTTACCATAACGGTATTAGACCCTAACGAATGTCCTCCGCTGTCAGAAAGAAAGTACGCCAACTCACAACGTTGGAATACGATATTAACAGGAGGCGTAGTTAATGCAGGAAGCGCTGTTGACGGTAATATCCAGACTTTCTCTACTATTACCACCGGAATTGGACTGTTGGGCATAGGAACAACTTCTCAGATTTTGGAATGGAGCGAAACTATTGCTGCGGGAACTCCTGTCACCTTAAAATTGGGGTCTGAATACAGCGGAGTTACTTTAGCAGGCGGCTTTTCGGTTGTTGGAACAAAAAGAAACGGTTCCGGAACACCTGTAGATGTAGGAACGCTTCAACCGGTTTCAGGGTCATTATTAAACCTGCTGTCCGGACAAAACAACTTTGAATATACTTTCGTTCCGGCAAACAATGCTGGTCCGCAAGCCTATGACGGTGTCCGTATTGAAATCACCTCACTGCTTAGTGTAGCACAAAGCGCAAAAGTTTATGAAGCTTATTATAAAACCCCGGCAACTCAAATTGCCTGCCAATCCGGCGATGCTGAAGACGTATTATACGGAGCAATTGACCTGGGAGTTGGGGCCGCTACTTCTTTAGTAGGTGTAACTACCCCACGCAATGCCATTGACAATAGCGAAACTTCCTTTGCCACTATGATTAGCAGCGTAGGGGTTTTAGCTGCTGCAGAACTCACCACCGTTTTCCGCACTCCTTCTGTAGTGGGTGATACTTTAAAAATAAGAATTTCAAGACCGGGTTCATTATTAAACCTGAACCTTCTTGCCGGTATTACCATCCAGCCAATGCTAAACGAAGCTATGGCAGGTCCGGCTATTAGCAATACCAGCGTACTGCTTAATCTGCAATTGCTTCCGGATGACCAGGGAGCCATCCTTACAGTTGTACCTCAACATTCATTCGACAGAATCAGAATCCGTTTTGGAGGAGTTGCCAACGTACTGGACCAATTGCGAATCCATACTATCGAAAGGGTTGCCAACACAAAAATCGAAGGCGGAGATGAAAACAATGCCGTCGAAGCCTGTCAGGGAGAAACAATCAGACTGGAAGAAGATTCTGTAGCCTGTACTTCCTTTATATGGTATGATGCAAAAGTTGGAGGAAATGTAGTTTCTACCGGAAATTCCTTCACGCTTCCCAACAACCTGTCAGCCGGAATACATGTTTATTATGTACAACCGGTTCGATTTGGATGTGAGTTCTTAGCCCGCGGAAGAGTTAGTGTTACGGTAACACAAACAGCTCCGGCAGATGCTATCGCTTCTGTTCAGATTAACGGAGGAAATTCGGCTTCGTTTTGTACCACAACCGGAAATGTAGTCCTGAGCGCTGTTCTGAACTCGACTATGACACTTTCTAATCCTGTTTATTACTGGTATAAGTTAGACGGTACCACACAAACTTTAATTCCGTCAGAAACCAATTCCAGTCTTGCCTTGACAGGACTTACACCGGGAACCTATACCTATTTTGTTGGGGTTAGCTCTGATGAATATTGCCAGACTGCTCTGGCAGACAGAAAGCAGGTTACTTTCACTATCCTGCCTCCTTCAACAGCGGGAGATGTGGTAATAGACAACAAAACGGTCTGTCTTAACAGCACTGTAACGCTAAATCCTACAAGTACTTTGGCAAATCCGCAGTTCACTTATTACCTTACGAACGATACGACACAGCCAATTACTAATGGTACTATTGGCGGTATCACTTATGCGCTTGGAGCCAACGGAACGCTTTCTATAACCGGTCTTGTTACTGCCGGAAGTCCTTACACCTATTATATTGCGATTACCAGCGACACTACCTGTCTGAATACGGCCGGCAATCTTAAAGCGGTTACGGTGACAGTGGGCAATCCTCCTGCACCAACAACAAATAATGCTACACAAAACTTCTGTAGCACTAACAATCCAACGGTTGCCGATTTGCAGGTGAACGAAGCTAATGTTGTGTTTTACAGTCTTCCATTAGGAGGTGTTCCGCTTCTTGCAACAACTCCGCTTACAGCCGGAATTTATTATGCTGCACAAATTGACGGAAGTTGCGAAAGCGATACCAGACTAGCCATTACAGTTACGATAGGGAATCCGCCAACACCAACAACAGCTAATCCTACACAAAATTTCTGCGAGCTCGACAACCCTA
This sequence comes from Flavobacterium sp. 38-13, assembly GCF_001899155.1. Lineage (NCBI taxonomy): Bacteria > Pseudomonadati > Bacteroidota > Flavobacteriia > Flavobacteriales > Flavobacteriaceae > Flavobacterium > Flavobacterium sp. 38-13. Next base: position 53,736 of record NZ_MKVG01000005.1, on the reverse strand, counting down.
CGATAGCATCAATACAGGTCAACGAAACTAATGTTGTTTTTTATGATGCCGCAGTAAACGGAAACCTGTTGCCTTCTACTACACCTTTAACACCGGGAATATATTTTGCCGCTATTTTAGACGGAACCTGCGAAAGCGAAAACAGATTGGCAATTACAGTAACCATTACTGACCCGGGAACGCCAACAACAGCTGCAACAACACAAAACTTCTGCCAGGGCGACAGTCCTACTGTAGCTGATTTGGATGTAAACGAAACCAATGTAGTTTTCTACAGCTCTCCTAATGGCGGTACGCCTTTAGCGCCAACAGAAGCTTTAGCAAATGGAACCTATTATGCCAGCCTGGTGGACCCGACAGGTTGTGAAAGTGTAACACGTCTTGCTATTACAGTAAATATTACGGTTGTGGGTACGCCAACAACAAATGACAATACACAGGAATTCTGTCTGGAAGACCGGCCAACAATTATGAGCATACAGGTTAACGAAACCAATGTGGTTTTCTATAACGCTCCTACAGGAGGAAGCCAATATGCTCCAACGGCTCCGCTAACCAGTGGAATTTATTATGCTTCGCTGGTGAATGGCGTTTGCCATAGCGAAACACGTTTGGCTATTACAGTAACGGTTTCCAACCCGAATACTCCTATAACCAAATTCCCAACCCAGAATTTCTGCCAGGCAAACAATCCTACTGTTGCAGACATTGATGTTAATGAAACCAATGTCGTATTTTATGATGCGCCAACAGGAGGCAACCTTCTTGCTCCAACAACACCACTGGTTGCAGGAATTTATTATGCAGCACTCCAGGTAGGCGATTGTGAAAGTGCTACCAGACTTGCAATTACAGTGACAATTAGCAACCCTGCTACTCCAACTACTAATGATGATACTCAGGAATTTTGTAGTGCGCAAAACCCGACAGTCGCTAATCTTCAGGTAAATGAGCCAAACGTAGTATTCTATACTTTGCCTACAGGTGGTACGCCACTTGCACCTACTGAAGCTTTGACAAACGGAACCTATTATGCGAGCCTGAGAGATGCAACAGGTTGTGAAAGCGTTACGCGTTTGCAAATTACGGTAAGTATAACAGTAGTAGGAATACCTACAACAAACAGTACAACGCAAAACTTCTGTCTGTCAAACAATCCTACCGTTGCCAATATACAGGTGAACGAAGCAGGAGTTGTATTTTATGATGCTCCAACCGGAGGCAATGTTATTGCGACAACCAGTGTATTAACAGCCGGTGTTTATTATGCTTCCCTGTTCAACGGAATTTGTGAAAGCGAAGCGAGACTGGCGATTACCGTAACAATAGGTAATCCTTCTACTCCAACAACCAATAATGGAACTCAAAGTTTCTGTTTGTCAAACAACCCGACAGTCAGTAACATTCAGGTAAACGGAGCAAATGTCATTTTCTACAATGCACCAAACGGAGGCACAGCATTAGCACCAACAGCAGCATTAACAAATGGTATTTATTATGCTTCAGCTACTGACGGAGTTTGTGAAAGCATCAACAGATTAGCCATTACGGTCACTATAAACAACCCGAATACACCTACAACGGCTAATACTACCCAAAGATTCTGTCAGGCAGATGGCCCAACAATTGCAGACCTTCAGGTGAATGAAACCAATGTAGTGTTCTACAATACGCCTGAAGGAGGAACAGCATTAGCCACAACAACACCTTTAGCAGCAGGAATCTACTATGTTGCTCTAAGTGACGGCACCTGTCAAAGCGCAACAAGACTGGCTATTACAGTACAATTCCTGACAGACGGTCAGGCAGTGATTACCGGAGGTGGCAACCAGGCCTGTTCTTCTGAAACCGTAACCTACACTACTGCAGCCGGAATGACAGACTATGTATGGGACGTAGTTGGCGGTACAATTACAGGTGGCGGCCAGACATCAGACAATTTTGCGACCGTTACCTGGAACACCGTAGGCACCGGAAACATTAGCGTTACCTTTACAAACACTACCGGCTGTTCCAGTGATAATTTTGCTACCAGAGATATTGCTGTCAATGTCTGCTCCGATATAACAATCAGCAAGACTGCCAGCAATCTCAAGCCTAGTATTGATGAGAATATCATATTCACGATAACCGTAAGCAATAACGGACAAAGCCAGTTCACAGACCTTATAATCAACGAGCCATTACAAAGCGGCTTCCAGTATGTGAGCTCCAATGCTTCAACCGGAACCTATTCCAATACATCCGGTGTCTGGACTATTCCAACTTTGGCTTCCGGACAAACGGCTACCTTACAGATTACTGTTAAGATACTATCGACCGGAAGTTATGTAAATACGGTAACAATAACCTCATCTACTCCTATAGATTCGAATACAGAAAATAATATAGCATCTATTTCTATCGAACCTATTTGTCTGATTGTATACAATGAGTTCAGTCCGAATAATGACGGTGACAACGATTTATTCCGAATTGACTGTATTGAGAATTATCCTAACAACACGTTGCAGATTCACAACCGCTACGGTGTTGAAGTCTATAAGACCAGAGGCTACCATAATACCTGGGACGGAACTGCGAATGTCAACTCTCCTATCAACGAAGACAAAAAACTTCCAACAGGAACCTATTACTACATTCTTGATTTAGGTGATGGAACTGGAACAAAAAGCGGATGGATTTATCTGATTCGCTAATTCCACAGGATAATTTCAATTTAAAACAGCAAGAGTATGAAAATCACTATATACAAAATCAGCTTAGTATTTCTTTTTATCCTGATTTCGATAAAAGCAAATGCACAACAAGACCCTGGATATACGCAGTATATGTATAATCCTCTGACAATAAACCCTGGTTATGCGGGTTCAACAGGAACGCTTGAAGCGGTCCTGTTGCATCGCTCGCAATGGGTAGGAATAGATGGCGCTCCTTCTACACAGGCGTTCACACTCCACAGTCCGTTGACAAATGACAAAATTGGTTTGGGTTTTACGGCAGTTAATGACAACCTTGGCCCTTCCAATGAAATCTATCTTGATGGAAACTTCTCCTACACCCTAATGTTTAGCTATAATACCCGATTGGCTTTGGGAATAAAAGCCGGAGCAAGGGTTCTGAATGTAGACTGGTCAAAAGGAAGATTCTATGATGGTTCTGATGTGTTATTAAACAGCAATATCAATAATAAGATAACGCCATCAATTGGTGCAGGTGCCTATCTGTATTCAGACAACTGGTATATTGGCGCTTCGGTTCCAAGCTTTATCAAAGGCGATTATTATGATGACATACAGGAATCCATACAAATCGAAAGACTTCATTACTATTTGATAGGAGGTTATGTGTTTAATTTTTCAGACAATTTCAAATTCAAGCCGGCAGTTTTGGCAAAAGGGGTCAGCGGAGCACCAATCTCGGTAGACGTTTCGGCTAATTTCCTGATTCAGGAAAAATTCACCTTGGGTGCCGGATACCGCTGGGATGATTCTGTAAGCGCATTACTTGGTTTCCAGATTTCAAAAGACTTTTTCGTGGGGTACTCTTATGATTACACCACAACCGACCTTAACAAATATAACGACGGTTCCCATGAAATCATCCTGCGCTATCAATTGTCCAGAAAAACAAGTCAAATCAAATCACAACGATTCTTCTAAAAAATAAGCTCATGAAAAATATATTCCTACTACTCCTGTGCCTTAGCATTGCTTCGGTAAACGGACAAAGCAAATTAAAAAAGGCCAACAAGCTTTTCAAGGAATTTTCTTATGTAGATGCTTCAAAAGCTTATGAAGAATATCTTGAAAAAGAAAAGTCGCCGTCAACACAGGCACTCAAAAATGCCGGAGACTCCTTTTATTATATCGATGACAAACGCAATGCCTTAAAATGGTATCAAAAGCTATACGACATACAAGGCACAAGTATGCCGGACCAGTATATGCTGCGGTATATAGAGTCTCTAAAAGGTGTTTTAGATTATGAGAAAGCCGATAAAGTGACCAAAGAATATCTGGCCGGAAAAGGCGACCAGAAAAGGATTGCAAGCTATAACCGTTTAAAAAAGCAGATGGATAGCCTGGCTAAAGAAAAGCCTTTGTATACCATCCGAAACCTGGAAATCAATACGGATAAATCCGATTTCGGAACTGCATTTTTCGGAGATAAAATTGTGTATTCTTCAAGCAAGGATACAACAAAATTCAAGGAAAAACTGTATAATTGGAACAAGCAACCTTTCCTGAACCTGTATGTGGCAGAAAGAAATACGGCTAATGGCAGTTTATTCAACGAAACGCTGTTTCTTCCTAATGCCATGACAAAATACCATGAGGCTACGGTGGCTTTTGCACCCGACCTTAAAACGGTATACTACTCCACGAATATTGTTCGGAAAAAGAAACTTGTCAATGACGAGGAAGGCACCAACAATTTCAAGATTGTAAAAGGTACAATTAGTGATGGTAAATTGAACGCTCCGCAGGATATTTTCTTCAACAGTAAAAAATATTCTGTTGGACATCCTGCCATAAGTGAAGATGGAAAATGGCTTTTCTTTGCTTCCGATATGCCGGGTGGTTATGGCGGTTCAGACCTATATGTTTGCCAAATTGCCGATGACGGAACTATTGGCCCACCAAAAAATCTGGGACCGGAAATCAACACCGTTGGTAATGATATGTTTCCTTCCTTTACAAATGGCATGCTGTACTTTGCTTCCGATGGCCATTTTGGCTGGGGTGGACTTGACATTTACGAAAGCCGTTTTAAAGAAGACCGTACTTTTTCAGAACCCCGAAATTTAGGTGCTCCTATCAACAGTAACAACGATGACTTTGCTTATATCGTAGACCCGAAAGACACCTATGGCTATTTTTCTTCAAACCGTGCGCAGGGAAAAGGCGATGACGACATTTACTATTTCACAAAAGAAAAAGCGCCTTGCAACCAAATGATTACAGGAAAAGTAATCAATTCAAAAAGCAAGTCTGTTATTGGTGATGCCAGTGTAAAAGTTTCAGACCTGTTTGGCGATAAGATTGCCGAAACGACTACTGCTGCAGATGGGACTTACAAATTAACCGTGCCGTGCAATATGAAAGTCAAGGTTACGGCCTCAAAAACGGGGCATAGTACCGAAGAAAAGGAAATCGAAAGCAAAAAAGTCAATGGTGCCGAAATTAAGGATGTTAATTTTGAACTGACCAAATATGATGACATTGTTATTGTTGATGGCAACAAGGAAAAAATAGATATCAACCCTATTTTCTTTGACTACGACAAATCCGACATCACGCCACAGGCTGCTGCTGAACTGGATAAAGTGGTCTTTGCCATGTCTAAATTTCCGAAAATTAAAATCAAGATTGAATCGCATACGGACTCCAGAGGAAAAGATGCCTACAACATGAAACTCTCTGATGCCAGAGCAAAATCAACACAAACCTATATATTGTCAAAAGGAATTGACCCGTCCAGAATCGAAAGTGCGATTGGATATGGTGAAAGCCGATTGACAAATAAATGCAAAAACGGTGTGAAATGCACCGAGGCCGAGCACCTGGCCAACAGACGCTCCGACTTTATCGTTATTGAAAAGTAGATTTTTTTGGGGAATCTTGATTGCGTTAGGACTGCCGTAAAAAAGCAGTCCTTTCTCATTTTAAACACATCATATAACTTTTTCTGTTAATTCTATAATACATTTTCCTGATAAAAGGAAGAAATTTGAGATATAGAAACCTTAAAAAACGGATTATGAAAAGTTTAGCGAGCAAATTATTTTTAGGAACATCAGTCATCCTGTTAGGCTTCATTACTTCCTGCAAAGAAAAAACGACAGAAAATAATGTAGATGTTGACATGGTAGATACTACTACCGTTGAGGAACCAACAGCACCAGCCATGCCGGATACAACCACAGTTCCTGCTGATACAACAAAAACACCTATGCCTTAATAATCAAAGAAATCATGGAAGATAATCAAAACAAAGACAGCCACCATTTAAATCTTGGGTCTGACAATGGTACCATTAACTTGAAATCCAAATTGCCGGATTGGCTTTTAGGATTTTTCAAGCCACCAATGGTTTGCCTGACAGACAGCAATGAAGGTTTGCCTGAAGGCTATCCGGATGATGATGACTTCTAATATTGCAAACCTTACAGGTAATTGATTAAACAATCAATTATTTAATTTTGGGGATTATTTATTTCTGAAATCCCTGCTATATAAAAATATAAGCAGGGATTTTATTTTTTCTATTTACAACCAATTTCAATTTCTTACATCATGAAAAAGCCAGATTCTTTTCCAGCTCAACAACAATCACCGCCCGGTAAGGAATATAAAATGTTTCCCGAACCCGAAATTATACAGAAAAACTATACCGGAAGCAACAAGCTAAAAGGCAAAACCGCTTTAATAACAGGTGGCGACAGCGGTATAGGAAGAAGCGTGGCCGTACATTTCGCAAGAGAGGGAGCCAATATTGCCATCGCTTATTACAGTGAAACAAAAGATGCGGAAGACACTAAAAAAATGATATTGAAAGAAGGCAGGGAATGCCTTCTCTTAAAAGGTGATTTGAAAAAGGAATCCTTTTGTAAAAGTATCGTTCAGAAAACCATCAGCAAGTTCGGTTCATTAAACATACTGGTAAACAATGCCGCAGTACAATTTCCGAAAGAAGAAATAGAGGAAATTGACAGCAAGCAAATGTTAGAAACTTTCGAAACCAACATCTACCCTTTTTTCTATACCACGTTTGAAGCCATAAAACACTTAAAAAAAGGCGATTGTATTATCAATACGACCTCAGTAACTGCCTACAGGGGTAGTCCGCATCTTCTGGACTATTCCAGCACAAAAGGTTCAATTGTTTCATTTACAAGATCTGCCTCCGGCATGCTTGCCGATAAAGGCATACGCGTAAACGGAGTGGCACCGGGACCAATCTGGACACCATTAATCCCATCTACATTTGATGAAAAAGAAGTTAAAAAATTCGGAAAAGACACCCCAATGAAAAGGGCCGGACAACCCAGCGAGGTAGCTCCAGCCTATGTCTTTTTAGCCAGCCAGGATGCCAGCTATATCACCGGACAGATCATACACATCAATGGAGGTGAAATTGTTGGAGGTTAACATTTCTTCTTTTTTTACAAATTTTATAAAATCATTAGTACATAACCATTTTTAAAGTTTGTAAATTTAATTGTGACAAATCACAAAACGATGCCTCATTAAAGGCTTTGATATAACTATTAAATTAACCTATAAACTTCACACCATGAAAACCAAAAATGTATTACTAGGAATTGCAGCCGGTGTAGCCGCAGTGGCTGTTGCCAGATTAATCCTGAAAAGAACCGGCGCCTGGGATTCCATGTGCGAAAAAGCATCAGACATGGAAGACAGAATGTTTCATAAAGGATATCGAAAAAAAGAGCGGGAATCGTTAAGCACCTTGCCAAAAGGAGAAGAAAAAACCGTAAGCAAAAAACATTACGAAGCTTCAAAACTTAAAAATGCCGTTTTATAATTAAACGGTTCTTCTATATAAAAATAAAAACGGCTTATGCTATGGGTATAAGCCGTTTTCAATTTAGCTAGCTTCAGTAAAGCTAAAAAGTATCCTGGTAGTTGGGTTCCTTTTTAAAATAATTATGCTTTTTCAATCGGATGCGTCTTGAATTAGCCGCATACTTTTTAGAAAAGCTATGATAAAGAAAAACATTCATTTTACGTTTTTCGCGAATCAGCAAAGGTATGTTTATCATTACTCCTAGTACACAGATAGACATCAGTATCAATAGCAGCAACATATAAATAATATAATTCAGCTCGAAAGAATTTCTAAAATCAGTGACAAAAAAATAAGCCGCGATTCCAAAAACAAAAATCGATAATAACAAGGAAACTATTTTCATGATTTTGCTTTTTTAGTGGACTTTTTCCTTCGTTGGAGAAAACCTTTTGTCAAATTTAAAAACTTTGTTAACAAAAATTTTTACATAATTTTAAGAAAGTCTTACAACATAAAAATATTTGAACAACTCTACATAAAATCCAATATTTCAACACAATGATTTTATAATAATGTAAATAAAAATAAAAATGATGTAATTATTTCCCTGTTAAAATAAATACATTTGAAAAGATGGTAACAACTGAGAATTAATCATCGAAGGGGGGAAAAATTGCTATACTGATTCAGCCAAATGAAATGGAGTATTTTGAAAAAAATGCTCCTTTTTTATTTATGCAAGTTGTTGAAATATAGCTTAAAACTAAAAACAATTAAACATTCTGATGATTAGTCGGCAAAAAGCTATAGGATTTAGAACATTTTTTAATAAATTTATTGTCCTAACCACAGCTACTACATGAAACTATATATCAAATACGACATCAATCAGGCCTGCAGGATAATCATGCAGGAACAGCTTGAAAAATTTGGCATCCAGTACCAGCTTCTCGATCTGGGCGAAATAGAATTCAAAGAATCTATCCCCGAAGAAACGTATAACGAATTAAGAGAAGCCTTAAAAAAATACGGTATCGAGTTACTGGACAACCAAAAAAGCCAGCTCATTCAAAAAATAAAAGATACTATTATAGAAATGGTATACGAAAAGGACAAATTGCCTACTTCAACCATTTCATCTTATCTTTCCGATAAGCTCAACCTGAGCTACGGCTACATTTCCAATATATTTTCGGAACATACCTATACTTCCATTGAGAACTATATTATTATGCAGAAAATAGAAAGGGCAAAAAAACTGATAATTGAAGACGGACTCACGCTAACCGAGGTATCCTATAAACTCAACTACAGCAGTGTAGCACACCTTTCAGGACAATTCAAAAAAACTACCGGTCTGACACCATCCATGTTCAAAAGGATTGTAGATAAAAGACGCAGCATGACTAAAGAATAATAAATAAAAACTTATATTTGAGCTATCAAAATCCCCCTGACTATGATTAAAGACCAGTCTATAAACATTATGCTTGCAGATGATGATGAAGACGACCGCAACTTTTTTAACGACGCCATAAAAGAACTAAAAATCAATAACAACCTGACGGTCTTTAAGAACGGGAGTGAATTAATGGATTATCTGGAACAGCCAGATACGCTATTACCACACATATTATTTCTGGATTTGAACATGCCCAGCAAAAGTGGTAATGAATGCCTTAGGGAAATTCGCCAAAACCCTAAGTTTAAAGACATGTCAATTGCTATTTATTCAACCTCTTCTTCAGATAAGGATATAGAAGAGACTTTTGTTGGAGGCGCGAACATTTATATCAAAAAGCCCAACGATTTTGGAAATCTGAAAAAAGTACTTAAAGAAGTTGTCAATATCAACTGGCAATTCCACACGTCCGGATTAAACAAAGACACTTTCTTTTTCAGTATCTAAAGGCCAAAACCAACAGACATGAAACTAAAAGAATTATTAACCCCTAATCTGGTTTACAGAACGGCACAAGGGGTATCATTTATTTTGGTTATTAGTGTTGCCATAGTGTTTCATGTCCAGATGAAAAGTCTCAATCAATCTGTAGACCTTATTTCTACTTCCAACAAAAAGCAGTTTGAGTTGGAAAAAATTATCTCTGAAGTCATCCAGAGAGAAAATGAAATGCGGAGCTATATCATCACAAAAGATTCGGCGTTTTATAACAATAACCTTACTACAAAAAGAAAAATATTCAAAAGTCTGTCATTATTGAAAGACAATTTTTCGACCCGACAGGATTTGGAAAACATTAAAAATATTGACGACATCCTACAAAAAAGGCTGGCTCTTTTTGATGAAACTTTGGCAATTTCGAGTGCCCAGCCTATTGATTCGGCATTGCTGAATGCCAAACTATCAGCAGGAAACAGGCAGACAAAAGAATTACAAAAAAAAATATACGAGCTCATTGATCAGGAAGTTACCAAACTAAAAATACACAATATCAATCACCGTTATGATATTGAAACATCAACAATTACTGCCTTTTCTCTTACTATCCTGACTCTGGTCATCCTACTTTTTTCACTAAACAAAATCAATATTGACTTCCAAAAAGTACGCAAACTGAACGAAGAACTCAAATTTGTGAATCAGGTATCAGACAATGCCGAAAAAGTAGCCGGAATAAGCCACTGGAAAATCAATATGCACACCGGCAAATTCTTTTATTCCGACAATTTTTACAGAATATTAGGTGAGGAACCCAATGCTTTTGACTCCAAAGTCGAAAACGTAACGCCGTATATCCATCCGGATGATTATGAAGAAACTATGAAGCAGCATGAGGAATCCATGAAAAACCATACGCCAACTTCAATGATTTACAGAATCATACGCAAGGACGGCCAAATACGGTATATCAGTTCAACAGGCGATTTCACATACAACACTAAAGGAGAGCTTGTCAAGATTGGCGTAAGCAATGACATCACAGAAGAATATACCATCAAGCTGGCTTTGGAAGAAAAAAACAAGACACTCATTGCCATAAATGCCGAACTGGAATCGTTTAACCAGATTGTCAGCCATGACCTTCAGGAGCCTTTGCGAAAAATACAAATGTTTATTTCCAGAATTGAAGAATCAGAAACAGAAACCATATCAGAAAAAGGCAAAGACTATTTTTTAAAAATTAAAAATTCTGCAAACAGAATGCAGAACCTGATGATGGACCTTGTTGATTATTCCAAGACCATGAAAGACGACAAGGTTTTCGTAAAAACCAGCCTCAACAAGCTTCTTGCGGATGTATTGCTGGAACTCAACGTTAATATTGAAGAAAAAAATGCTACTGTGGAAATAGGCAATCTGCCAAAAATAAACGCCATTCCTTTCCAAATACATCAGCTTTTTGTCAACCTCATCTCAAATTCACTGAAATACAGTAAAAAAGATGTTCCTCCCGTTATCAAAATCAGAACTGAAAAAATTAAAGCCGGTGAGAAAATAAACGACATCGAACTCTTTGGAAAAAAATACCATAAAATAACCATAACTGATAATGGCATTGGTTTCAGACAGGAATTTTCAGAAAAAATCTTTATGCTGTTCAAACGCCTGGAAACCGACATTAATTATAATGGTACGGGAATAGGGCTTGCCATCTGCAAAAAAATTATAGAAAACCATAAAGGATACATCAAAGCGGAAGGAAATCCTGAAATTGGCTCTACTTTCACCATCTACCTTCCTTAAATAACATAATTATTTCTTAAAGTTAAATAATGTAACAATTCGATTTATTTGTCGTCCTACTGTTGTAAAACGTTAAAATCTGTTTTTGTAAAATAATTCTTAAAAATAGGCGTTTTCAGGAAAGTGAATTTTCTCACAAGAACATTAACAAATAAATCATGAATCAAAAAAATCAAAAAACACACGTTCCTTTACTAATTCTGCTCTTCCTCATCGGAAGTTGGGCAAAAGCCCAGGACAAAGTCACCATAAGCGGTACTATTGTCAATTCGCAAAACAATGAAACTCTTATTGGAGTTAGCATTTACATCCCTGAACTTCAATCAGGCACTACCACAAACGAATACGGTTTCTTTTCGTTATCCATCCCAAAAGGAGACTATACACTACAGGTTAGCTATATGGGTTTCCAGACTTCGGAAGAAAAAATTTCATTGCAACAGAATCTTCGAAAAAACATCAGCTTGGAAAGTTCTACGCAAAATCTTGAAGAAATCGTAATTACCGAAAGAAAAAACATTGCCAACATCAAAAAACCTGAAATGAGTGTCAACAAGCTTACCATTCAGGAAATCAAAAAAATGCCGGCGGTTATGGGTGAAACAGACATTTTAAAATCCATTCTCCAGCTTCCGGGTGTTACCAATGCCGGTGAAGGAGCTTCCGGCTTTAATGTGCGTGGAGGTGCTGCAGACCAAAACCTTATTCTTCTGGATGAGGCACTGCTTTACAATTCCTCTCACCTGTTTGGCTTCTTTTCTGTTTTCAATTCAGATGCTATCAAAGACCTTAAACTTTACAAAGGAGGCATTCCTTCGCGTTTTGGAGGTCGTGTTTCTTCTGTTTTAGACATCTACCAAAAAGAAGGAAACAGCAACGAATTTCATATGAACGGTGGTATTGGTGTGATTTCGAGCCGACTTTTGGCTGAGGGCCCTCTCGAAAAGGGAAAAGGCTCTTTCCTTGTAGCCGGAAGAAGTTCGTATGCACACCTGTTCTTAAAATTGACAGACAACAAGAACAGCGCCTATTTTTATGACCTGAACACAAAACTAAGCTACAAGCTTAACGAAAACAACAGCCTGTTTTTGTCCGGTTATTTTGGGAGAGACGTTTTTGACATTGGCGACCAGTTCAACAATGTTTATGGAAACGCGGTCCTCAACCTGAGATGGAACCATTTGTATTCAGAAAAACTTTTCTCCAACCTGTCTATGATTTACAGTGATTACTATTATGGACTTAAGTTAGATGTTGCCGGACTGAACTGGGATTCAGGCATTAAAAACTACAATATCAAATACGATTTCAAGCATTATATTAGCGACCGATACAAAATGACGTATGGTCTGAACGCGGTTTACTATGATTTTAACCCGGGAACCGTATCGCCAACAGGTGCTTCATCCGGAATTAACCGCGAGCAATTAGACAAAAAATATGCCCTGGAACCGGCCTTATATGTAGATGCTGAACACGAAATAACCGATAAACTTAGCATAAACTACGGTTTCCGTTACAGCATGTTCTACAGAATGGGACAGCAGGACATGAATATTTATGCCAATAACGAAGCTGTTACCTTTAACCCGGAACTTCAAATTTATGAAAAAGGCAAACCTATTGGGACAGAACATTTTGGAAGCGGCAAAACAATTGCCTCATTCGACAATCTTGAGCCGCGATTGGCCGTATCCTACCAACTGGATGACAACCAATCCATAAAAGCGAGCTACAACCGTATGAGCCAGTACATTCATCTGGTTTCCAACACGGCATCACCTACTCCGTTAGACGTATGGGCGCCAAGCGATAATTTTATCAAGCCACAGCTTTTAGACCAGGTAGCCTTAGGTTATTTCAGAAATTTCCATAATGATGACTATACATTGGAAACCGAAATCTATTATAAAAAAGTCAAAAACAGAATCGACTATATTGATGGCGCAGACCTTATTGCCAACAAGGCAATCGAACAGGTAATCTTAAACGGCAGGTCGAGGTCATACGGATTGGAGGTATTATTACGTAAAAACTCCGGCAAGCTAAACGGATGGATTTCCTATACACTATCCCGCTCAGAACAGCAGACACCGGGAAGAACCGCTCTTGAAACCGGAATCAATAACGGAAAATGGTATAGTACAGGTTATGATAAAACGCATAACCTGGCAGTTACCGCATCCTATAAATTAACCGAAAAATGGTCTTTCGGAAGTACTTTCGCTTTGCAATCCGGACAACCGGTTACTTTTCCTAACGGACAATATGAATATGGTGGGGTAATTGTTCCAAGCTATGGTGCCAGAAACGAAGACAGGCTTCCTGCCTACCATCACCTGGATGTTTCAGCAACGTATATCCCAAAACCGGATAAGAAAAAAGGATGGCAGGGAGAATGGGTTTTCAGCATCTACAACCTTTACAACCGTATGAACTCCGCCTCTATGACATTCAGGCAAAATGAAGATACCGGAAGAAACGAGGCTGTAAGACTTTCTATCTTCGGTTTTATTCCAAGCGTTACCTATAATTTCAAATTCTAATACGATACCATCATGAAAAATATAAAATATATAGCCCTGCTTTTCCTGTCAGTTCTTTGCTTTAGCTGTGAAGAAGTAGTAGATGTAGACCTTAAAACGGCACCTCCCCGACTTGTCATTGACGCTTCAATAGACTGGGTCAAAGGAACAGACGGCACAACCCAAAAAATAAAACTGACCACCACCACCGGCTATTTCCAAAATGTAATTCCTGTGGTGTCCAATGCTACCGTATTTGTTACGAACAGCAGCAACACGGTCTTCACTTTTACAGAAACTCCGGGCACAGGAGAATATATCTGTTCTGATTTCCAGGCCGTAATCGGTGAAACCTATGTCCTGACCGTTGTTCACAATGGCCAGACCTATACGGCAACCGAAAAAATGACTGCCGTGCCCGATATTACCAGAACAGAACAGAATAACGAAGGTGGATTTTCAAACGATGAAATCGAAGTCAAATTTTTCTATAACGACAATGGTCAGGAAGACAACTTCTATCTAAGCAAGTTTGAAACCAGCCGTCTTCCCTATCCTGATTATGACGTACTTGACGATAAGTTCTTTCAGGGTAATGAAATGTTCGGGCTTTTCACACACGAAGATTTCAAACCCGGAGACCAGCTTAAAATTTCTCTTTTGGGAATTTCAGAACGTTACTATAACTATATGTACATCCTGATAGGCATTGCAGAAGGAGCCGGAGGCGGTCCTTTCCAGACAACTCCTGCCAACGTAAGAGGAAATATTGTCAACCAAACCGACAAAAACAATTATGCATTAGGCTACTTCAGAGTATCTGAAAGAACCGAACTGATTTATACCATACAATAATTATTGCTCCAGAGGTAGGCCGGTTTCTGTCCAGGAATCGGTTCCTCCTTTGAGCTCTATAATGTTCTTAAAACCTTGAGCCTGCATAATTTCAACTGCTTCTGCACTTCTTCCGCCAGCCTTGCAGTACACATAAACAGGCTTTGTTTTATCTAATTTGTTGATTCGGTCTGTAAAATCCTGGTCGTAAAGGTGAACATTTTTAGCGCCTTTCAAATGGCCCTGCTTGTACTCTTTTGGAGTTCTGACATCTACCAATTGCACATTTCCTTTTTCAATTCTTTTGGAAAAAGCCTCAGGAGCAATCAATTCAGGAGATTTATTCTGCGATTGACAGGAAACAAAACTAATCAGGACAAATAAGAAAGAATATAAAATTTTCATGTTTTAAATTTTTAGGACATAAAAGTAATTTATTTTTTATAAAAGAGCTACTAAGGTTCTAAGATGCTAAGGCACTGAGGTACTAAGGCACTAAGGTACAAAGGTTATGAGATGCTAAGTTTAATAGGCTTCTAAATCTGCATAATTATTCTAATCTGTGGCTAAAAAAGAGGTGCTAAGGTTCTGAGGTGCTAAGATTAATAGACTTCTTAAATCCGCGTAATTATTTTAATCCGTGTATCAGCGTGCTAAAATAAAAGAGGCACTAAAACTGCTAAGTTTCGGAGGTACTCCGTTTAATAGACTTAAAATCTCTGTAATCATTCTAATCTGGGGCTAAAATCTAAAATCATAAATCAAAAAATCTCAAATCCAAAATCATAAATCCGAAAGGTCATAAAAAAAGGAGCAATTGCTCCTTTTTTTATTCCGGTAAAACAACGGGGCCATCCCATTCTGACATGCCGCCTACAAGATTGTAAGTAGTGGCAAAACCTAACTGTTCCATCACACTGCAGGCTTTGGCACTTCGCATTCCGGCCTGACAATAGACATAATAATTTTTAGTTTTATCCAACTCCTCCACTTCATAAATAAATCCCTGACCTTTATAGATATCTATATTTTTGGCTCCGGGAATCATTCCTCTGTTGCATTCGTCTTCGGTTCGTACGTCAAGAATCACAGCATTTTCATCTTCCTGTGCCTGTGACCACCATTGTTCTTGTGTTATATTCATCATTGTATTTAAGTTATGCCTTAATCGAACATCCGATAGCCTTGGTTTCTTTTACCGCAACTTCCTTGTTCTTTAAAAGAGCGTCTACCGCATTTTCTACATATTTTTGTTTTACTGCCTTTTCATCTCCATAATTGTCATCAATGGCACCAATATATTTCACCTGGTTTCCTTTTGATGTTTTTTGAAGGATATAAACATGAGGTGTTTTTGTAGCACCATATTGAGGATAAATTTTTTGTCCTTCATCTAACAGATACGGAAATGTAAAGCCTTTTTCTTTAGCACGCACTTTCATCAGGTCAAAACTATCGTCTTTTTGTTTTTCCGGATTGTTCGGATTGATTGCAATTACCGGATAACCCTGTTTCTTATATTTTTTGTCCAAAGCAATAATTCTGTCTTCATAAGCCTGAGCATACGGACAGTGATTACAGGTAAAAATCACAATATATCCCTTGGCATTTTTGAAATCTTTAAGAGACACTTTCTTGTTATCGATATTCTTTAGGCTAAAATCAGTCGCAATATCGCCAACCTTATAGCCCGTTGCGGCATCCATATTTTTATAAGTAAAAGCACTTACCAGTCCGGCAAGCAATACAAAAGCAAAAATTTTAATTGTTTTCATAGTAGGATTGTTTATAGTTTTCTTTTAAAATTGTTTCACTTCATTTTCAAGTTCATCAAATGAAAAACTCTTTTCATAAAAACGGCGTTTGTCACCTTTATAAATTAGCGTAGCCGGAATCGCACCACTCCAGGTAGAATCTACCTTATTAATCCAGTTGTTTGCATCCGGGTCATTCAGCAACAAAACTTCCGATTTAAGATTATGTGTTTTTATAAAAGGCAGTAGTTTGGTTTCCGCCATTTTAGGAAAATCAATACTCACCAAAAGCACTTTTACTTTTTTGTCTTTATAATCTGCATTCAACTTTTCAAAATGTGGCAATTCTTCCACGCAAGGAACACACCACGTAGCCCAAAAATTAACCACATAAGTCGTATCATTATTCCTTTTTAAGTAAGGTTCCAATCCTAAAAAACTATACGAATCGACAGAAATACCATCCTGCGCATATGTTTTTAGCGGTTTTGGCTCGGCAACAGCCTCTTTTTTCTCATCATTTTTACAGGAAACGAGCAAAAAAACGATGCCCAGAGAGATAATTTTCTTCATTTATAAAAAAGTATTTATTCTTTAAACCCAATAAAAATAAGCATTCTACACATTAGATAATTATTTTAACAAAAATTTAATCAACATTTGTATATACAATTAAAAATAATACTACATTTGTACATACAAATTTTGTAATTACAATAATGAAAATAGAAGAAATCATAAAAACAACCTCTCCTATGGCAATCTGCAAAAGAACGGTGCTGAACATTATGTATACGCAAAACGTCCTGTCAGAACGATTCAACGAGATTTTAAAAGCTTACGATTTATCGCCGGAGCAATTTAATGTCTTGCGAATCCTGAAAGGACAGAATGGAAAGCCGACCAACATGTGCGTAATTCAGGAACGAATGATTGCCAAAACCAGCAACACGACACGACTGGTCGACAAATTACTTTTAAAAGAGCTGGTTACCCGTGAAATCTGCCCGGACAACAGGAGAAAGATGGAAATAGCCATAACCGAAAAAGGTCTGGAACTACTGGCAGAACTCAATCCAAAAGTAGAATGTCACGAATCTGCCCTATCCCAAAACCTTACGACAGAAGAATTGGAACAGCTCAACTACCTACTCGAAAAATTCAGAACAATTAATCAATAAATAATAAAATGAGTACTATCATAAATAACCTTAACTGGAGATATGCAACTAAAAAATTCGATGCCTCCAAAAAAATCTCAAACGAAGACCTTGAAAAATTAAAAGAAGCGATACGATTAAGCGCCTCTTCCTACGGACTTCAGCCATACAAAGTCCTGATTATTGAAAACCCGGAATTAAGAGCAAAAATACAACCGGCTGCATGGGGTCAGTCACAAATAGTAGACGCTTCACACCTGATTATTTTTGCAAACGAAACTAACTTTGGCGATGCCGGAATTGATTCTTTTGCTGACAATATTGTGGCAACAAGAGGAATTCCTGCAGAAAGCATCCAGGGTTATGTGGATTTCATGAAATCAAAAATCTCGACACTTCCAGTAGAAACAAGAAACCACTGGACTTCAAAGCAGACCTATATTGCCCTGGCAAACCTTTTGAGCGCTGCTGCCGAATTAAAAATCGATGCAACTCCAATGGAAGGTTTTGAAGCTGAAAAAGTGAACGAAATCCTGGGACTTGACAAATTGGGATTAAACACTTCACTCATAGCAACTTTAGGCTATCGCCATGAAGAAGATGCAACTCAGCACTTCAAAAAAGTAAGAAAATCTAACGAAGAACTATTTATCAATTTATAATAATAACCTAAATTCAAATTTAAAAACAATGAAAAATTTCAAAACTATTGCAATCGCTCTTTTAGTAGCAGTCGGATCATTCTCAGCAACAGCTCAGGAGAAAAAAGTTGATGTTAAAGCTAGCAAAATCAACTGGGTTGGTAAAAAAGTAACAGGACAGCACGAAGGTACAATTGACCTAAGCAGCGGTGTTCTTATCTTCAAAAGCAACAAATTGGTTGGTGGAAACTTTACAGTAGACATGAACTCTATCTCAACTACTGACCTAAAGGCAGGGCAAGGTAAAGAAAAACTGGACGGACACTTAAAAGCTGACGATTTCTTTGGTACTGAAAAATACCCAACAGCTAAATTGGTTTTCAAATCAATCGGTAAAAAATCAGCTAATGTTTACACTGTAACAGCAGATTTGACTATCAAAGACGTTACAAATCCTGTGAAATTTGAGATTACAGTTAACAAAAACAACGCAACAGCTGCTCTTAAAGTAGACAGAACAAAATACGGTATTAAATACGGTTCTGGAAGCTTCTTTGACGGCTTAGGAGACAAAGCAATCTACGACGAATTCGAATTGAATGTAGATTTGAAATTCTAATTCCAAAACAATTATTTTTCCCAAATCCCTGTCAGAACTAACCTGACAGGGATTTTTCTTTTGGGCGAATCCCTCCGGGTCAGGCTATCCGCTCTATCTTTTGTTCCATTACATTCCACAAGAGGATGCCGCTGCTATCCTTTTCGCAGTACATTTACAGCCAAAAACTTCCGTAACTTTGCCCTGTCATAACAATAAAACATCCCATGAAAAACATACTTGTAGTAGACAATTACGATAGCTTCACTTACAATCTGGTTCATTATTTAGAGGCGTTAGACTGTAAAGTTACGGTGCTAAGAAACGACGAAATTGAGCTGGAAGAAGTCAAAAACTACGACAAAATTCTGCTTTCTCCGGGTCCGGGATTGCCTTCTGAAGCAGGTTTATTAAACAAAATCATCAAAGAATATGCTTCCTCAAAAAGCATTTTAGGCATCTGTTTAGGGCAACAGGCCATTGGAGAAGTCTTCGGTTCGACCCTAAAAAATCTTGAAAAAGTATATCACGGAACCGCTACCAAAGCAAAAATTTTGGTTGACGACGAAACGCTTTTTAAAAATATTCCGACTGAATTTTGGGTAGGGAGATACCACTCCTGGGTGGTAGAAAAGTCAGATTTGAGTCCTGATTTGGAAGTAACTTCAGTCGATGAAAACGGAGAAATCATGTCACTCAGACACAAATTTTTTGATGTAAGAGGCGTACAATTTCATCCGGAATCCATCCTGACGCCACACGGGAAACAAATTTTAGAAAATTGGATCTCTAATTAACCATTACTAATCTTATTGTTTATATAAACTACTTCAAACAATTGGACTAAAATAAATTAAACAATCATAATAGAAATTATCTATTGTCATTTTCGCAAACGTTTTTTGTTAAAAAACAGTTAAAAACAAATTAAACAATCGTTTAATTTAAACATCTGTTTAATTTTGTAGCCGTTTTTAAATGACAAAAAAATGACGGCAGATTTCAATGAAAAACAATTAGAAATCCTTCAGGTTGCCGAAGAGCTTTTTGCAGAAAAAGGATTCGACGGAACTTCGATTCGCGACATCGCAAAAAAAGCCAATATCAATATCGCAATGATATCTTACTATTTTGGCTCCAAAGAAAAATTACTCGAATCTCTCATCATCTTCCGTACCTCCGATTTGAGATTGAAACTGGAAAGTCTTTTTAGTGAAGACCTCACTCCTATCGAAAAAATTGAAAAGCTCATCGAACTTTATATTAATCGCCTAAACAAAAACAGATGCCTCTACCAAATTCTCCATTTTGAATTTTCTTCAAAAAAGAGAATCATGGATTTTAAAGTTTTTACTGATGTAAAAAAACAGAACCTGCTCTCCCTTCAAAAAATAATTTCCGAAGGACAGGAAAAAGGAGTATTCCGCAAAAACATCAATTCGGCTCTTTTGCCTCCAACCATAATGGGCACTTTTTTTCACTTCCACACCAACAGGCCTTTTTATGAAGAACTCTTCGACCTGAAAACAGATGAAGCTTACGACCATTTCATCAAAACAGAAATAATTAATCACATTAAGCAAACAATTAAAGCCTTTTTAGTTTATGAAAACTAATCCACTGTTGATGGGAATGCTTTTGATTTTGGGATTTGCAGAAGTTGCCGCCCAGGAAAAAAAGCCCCTGACACTCAATGACGCCATTAGCCTGGCCGTCACGCAAAGCAATGAAGCTGGATTGGCAGACACCAAAGCCCAAACTTCGAAGTATGAATTAGAAACCGTTAAAAACAACCGCTACCCTAGCCTGAAAATTTCCGGCCAGTACCAACGATTGACAGAGGCCAACATCAACTCAAAGATTTCAATGGGAGGTTCAGAGCCTGCAGAAGGCGGAGCTACTTCATCGCCAAAAGTAAATCAGTTGATTTTAGGGCAGGCAAGTCTATCCATGCCCCTGTTTTCCGGATTCAAATTAAAAAACAGCGTAAAAGCCTCAGAGAACAGATACCAGGCTGAGCTGCTCAATGCCAAAAACACCAAAGAACAATTGGCAATGAACACCATCATCCTGTATGTGAACCTCTACAAAGCACAGCAATCTGTAAAATTGATTCAGGAAAATCTGAAAAGCTCACAACAACGCGTGAAAGATTTCACCGCCATGGAAGAAAACGGGCTGATTGCCAGAAACGACCTCTTAAAATCGCAGCTGCAATCTTCCAATGTTGAACTATCGCTGGAAGACGCCAAAAAGAATGTCACTACGATAAATTATCAGCTGGTCAACCTGCTAAAACTTCCGGAAGGAACACAGATTTTACCGGACGAAGCCGTTTTTTCTAAATTAGGCTTCTCAGAGGCGACTTTGAACGAAAGTGACGCATTATCCAGCAGAAGTGATTTAGGAGCCTTACAATGGATGCAGAAAGCTTCAGAGGCCAATATAAAAGCTGCCGAAGGAAATTATTATCCGTCAGTATCGTTACTGGGCGGTTATGTGGCTTTTGACCTGAAAAACGTATTGGAAGTGAACAATGCCATCAATTTTGGAGTTGGCGTTTCCTATGACCTCTCTTCCATCTTTAAAAATGGTAAAGATGTAAAATTGGCCAAAAGCCAGGCTTCGGAAACCAAACAATCTGCCGATATCCTGACAGACCGCATTAAAGTAGAAGTACACGATGCACAGGAAAATTATGCCCTTTCTTTAAAACAATACAAAGTGTATCAGGAAGCCGTAGTACAGGCATCAGAAAATTTCAGAATTGTAAAAGACAAATACGATAATGGACTTTCAGACACCAATGACCTTTTAGAAGCCGACGTACAGGAACTTCAGGCAAAATTAAACGAAGCATTTTCAAAGGCAGATATTGCACAGAGCTATTACGAACTGCTAAATGTTTCCGGCAAACTAACCGATTCATTCAACATCACTAAAAACTAAATTCTTTCACGATGGAAAAGAAAAAAACCAATAAAAAGTTTACCTACATACTTATTGCGCTTGTGGCAATTGGCGCAACCTACGGAATCTACAAATACGTTCACTCTCTTTCACACGAAACGACAGACGATGCACAGATTGAGAAAAACATGAACCCGATTATTCCAAGAGTTTCAGGCTATGTGACAAAAGTATTCGTCAAAGACAATGACTTCGTTAAAAAAGGCGATACTCTTTTCGTAATTGACAACAAAGACTATCTGGTAAAAGTTGAAGAAGCTAATGCCGCTTTGATAGCAGCACAGGGCAATCTGGAAGCTTCAAAAGCAGACATAGGCGGTGCTTTGGCTAGTATTTCAATATCAGAAGCCAACATCTCTTCTGCGGGCGGTAATATCGAAACTGCTAAAATCAGGTTGACAAGAGCCACTAACGATTTCATCCGTTATCAGAATCTTTATAAAAACAGGTCTATCACAAAGCAGCAATTCGAACAGGCAGAAGCAGCAAAACTGGAAGCAGAAAGCGAATTGAAAATTTTGCAACAACAGCAAAGAGCCAGCACCTATCAAAAATCGGTTGCAGCTTCACGTTCTAACGTAAGCAGCAAACAGGCAGAAATTGCTGCGGCTAATATTAAAAAAGCACAGGCCGTACTTGATGCTGCTAAACTGAATCTGAATTATACCGTAGTTACAGCTTCTATTGACGGACAGGTTTCTAAAATAAACATACAGCCGGGACAATTTGTACAACCGGGACAATCCTTGTTCTACATTATCAACAACACCGAAGCCTGGGTTATTGCCAACTTTAAAGAAACCCAATTGAGTAAAATGGTAGCAGGACAAAAAGTAAGCATTCATGTTGACGCTTATCCTGATTATGAATTCAAAGGTACTATTACTTCATTTTCACCTGCAACCGGAGCGCGTTTCTCCCTATTGCCACCGGACAATGCTACCGGAAACTTCGTAAAAACCGTACAAAGGCTTCCTGTTAAAATCACTCTTGATGCGGAAAATGCTCCTGACAAAGTAAAAAATCTACGTCCGGGTATGAACGTTGACGTTGATGTGCACTTAAAATAAACCTCTTACCTATTGATGATTTCAGAATGTGGGTTTCACTTTCTGAAATCATCAATATAAAATCTAAATAACAATGGAAGCAACTTCAGGAGAAGACAGCTTAGTTGAATACGGCTTCAGAAGGGTTATCATTACGATTACAGCAGTGCTTTGTGCCTTGCTGGAAATTGTAGATACGACCATCGTTAACGTAGCCCTGACAGACATGCGGGGAAGTCTTGGTGCTACGCTGACGGATGTTGCCTGGGTCATTACTGCCTATGCTATCGCCAACGTAATCGTAATCCCGATGACCAGCTGGCTGTCGCAACAATTCGGCAGAAGGAATTATTTTGCCGTGTCCATCATCATATTCACCGTTTCATCATTTCTCTGCGGAAACGCTACCAACATCTGGGAACTTGTCGTTTTCCGTTTTGTTCAGGGTCTTGGCGGAGGAGCATTATTGGTAACCGCACAGACAATCATCACAGAAAGTTATCCTGTTGCAAAACGAGGAATGGCACAGGCTATTTATGGTTTGGGTGTAATTGTTGGGCCAACACTTGGACCGCCTCTGGGAGGTTATATTGTAGAAAATTATTCCTGGCCTTATATATTCTATATCAATATTCCTTTGGGTGTTATTGCTACCATATTGACTTTATCTTATATCAAAAGTCCTAAATATGGCGAAAAGCTAAAAGCAAGCCAGGTTGACTGGTGGGGAATTTTATTACTTGCCATGTTTATCGGGTCGTTGCAATTTGTTCTGGAGCACGGACAACAGGATGATTGGTTTGACGATAAAATGATTACCACTTTAAGTATTGTGAGCGTTGTAGGATTGATACTGTTCATTTGGAGGGAACTTACCTATAAACACCCGATTGTAAACCTCAGCGTACTAAAAGACGGTAATCTTAGGATTGGAACCGTAATGTGTTTTATCCTCGGATTTGGTTTGTACGGCTCCACATTAATTCTCCCCATCTATACACAATCCGTTTTAGGCTGGACTGCCTTAGATGCCGGATTATTATTAATCCCGGGGTCTATCACCACGGCATTCATGATGCCTATTGTGGGTAATCTCATCCAAAAAGGTGTACCGCAGGGCTATATGGTTGGTGTAGGATTCCTTATATTCTTTTTCTTTACGTTCTGGATGCATAATGTAATTACGCCGGATACCGGGGTAGAACACATGTTCTGGCCGTTGATATTGAGAGGAATAGGCTTAGGATTATTATTTGTTCCTATTACCACATTGGCACTATCAACATTAAAAGGCAAACAGATTGGTGAAGGTGCTGCTTTTACAGGAATGATGAGACAATTGGGTGGTTCTTTTGGTATCGCCATTATCACAACATTCATTACACGATTCAGTCAGAACCATCGTGTGGATTTGGTTTCTCACCTCAGCGCAGACAAATTGGAAGTCCAAAACAGGGTTCAACAGCTCCAACAAGGATTCATGGCCAAAGGTTTTAGTGCCAGTGAAGCACTCAACAAGGCCTATCAGGTATTGGATGTTTCGGTCATGAAACAGGCAACGGTCTTATCCTATATGGATATTTTTCTATATCTCGGTATTATGTTCCTATGCTGTATCCCAATTATCCTGCTCATCAAAAAAGGCAAAAACAAGATTAATCCGGCAGATGCCATGCATTAATATTTTTCAAGGTTATTATTTAAGAAAGCTTCGGAAATTCCGGGGCTTTCTGCTTTTTAATTAGCGTTTATTTAATATCGGCTTAATTTGCTTCCATGATTTTCCGCCTACTTTAGTTCCGGCATCAAAATAAATGCTTCAAGAAAAGCAACCAATCTTTTTATTTTATATATTTGATTGAATTTAAGATAGTTGCATTAATTTTAAAATGATTACCATGGGACTATTCGGAAAAAAAGAAAAGAAAATATTCAAGGAATTCAGCAAAAAAAGTGTAGAATACCTGACAGACATCAATAAGGACACCGATGAGCTTTTAGAAGAACTTCAGGAAAGCTATTCGGAAAACCGGTTTGCAATTCCGGAATTCATGAACCTTATCGAATCCATCAAGGCTAAAATTTCGTTCGAGGAATCAGAAAAGCTTGAGGAACTTTCCAAAAAAATTGTCCAGATAAAAAAATGTGCCAAGAAAAGTGTCAGCGCTGTAGCTGAACTTTCAAGAAACCAACGCAAGACAACCCGCGAAGCAATTCGTGAATTCAACGAGTTTGTGGAATCGTAATAATTTTAGATTTCAGATTTTAGATTTTAGCCACAGATTAGAATAATTACACTGATTCGAGGAGCCTATAAACTTAGCACCTTAGCATCTTGGATTTGAGATTTCTGATTTTAGCTACAGATTAGAATAATTGCACTGATTCCAGGAGGCTTTAAACTCAGTACCTCAGAACTTTAGTATCTTAGCACCTCTTTTTTTAGCCACAGATTAGAATAATTACACAGATTCGAGGAGCTTATTAAACTTAGAACCTTAGTATCTTGATTTGAGATTCTGATTTCTGATTTTAGCTACAAATTGGAATAATTGCACTGATTCCAGAAGGCTTAGTACCTCAGAACCTTATTATCTTAGCACCTTAGCATCTTAGTCCCTCAGAACCTTAGTACCTTAGTCCTCTCAGTACCTTTACAAAACTTTATCGCGTAAAAACCAGCTTATTACCTTTAGACAAGTTGGCATCAAACTGATAGCCTTCGTAATTAAAGCCTTTTAAATCGTCTATGGTTTCGGCATTGGTATCAATAATATAACGCACCATCATACCTCTTGCCTTTTTAGCAAAAAAGCTGATCATTTTGAGCTTGCCGTCTTTGTATTCTTTAAATTCCGGAGTAATTACAGGAACCTTTAGTGTTTTCACATCTACCGAATCAAAATATTCGTTGCTGGCAAGATTCACAAACAATTCCCCTTTTTTCAATTCATCATTCAGTGATTTGGTAATTTTCTTTTTCCAGAATTCATATAGATTTTTATTTTTTCCAACCGGCAGCTTTGTTCCCATTTCCAAACGATAAGGCTGAATTAAATCCAAAGGTTTTAGCAAACCGTATAAACCGGACAAAATTCGGAGTTTGTCCTGCAAATCATCTAATTTCTCCAATGGTAAGGAATAAGCATCCAAACCAATATACACATCACCATTAAAAGCATAAACCGCCTGACGTGAATTTTCCAACGTAAACGGAGTTGCCCATTCCTGATTTCTGTGCCAGTTCAAATCGGCCAGCTTTTCTGAAATATCCATCAACTCTGAAAGTTTTTTGGGTTTCAGCTTCTTCAATACTTTGTGAACAGTATTGGATTCTTTTAGGAAAACCGATTCTGTATGTCGGTCTGTTGGCACTGCGGTTTCAAAATCTAATGATTTGGCTGGAGAAATAACAATTTTCATTTTCTGATATTTGACTTCAAAAATACAAAATCAGGAACAGCAATTTTAGAGCAATCGTCATTTTTTATACCCAAATCCTGATTTTCCAAATCCCAAATCAATTGGTCTCTTTTTAGTATATTTGTGTAAAACCTCAAAACTCCTTTGCCTTGTACACACAAATCAATGCTAACATAAGCCGTTATGTTTCTTTTTCGGAAGAAGAATTTGCTACATTCAACTCTTTTCTGGAATACAAAAAAGTGCCTAAAAAAACCATTATGCTCCATGAAGGAGAAATGTGCAATTTTGAAGCGTTTGTAGTCAAAGGCTGTGTCAGGAAATATTACATAGATGCCAACGGTTTTGAAGTCATACTCCAGTTTGCCATTGAAAATGCCTGGGTTAGTGACATTTCCTTTAGTATTTATGAAACAAAACCCAGTCAGGTATATATTGAAACGCTGGAAGACTGTGAATTTTTAATGTTTACTCCTGAATCCAAAGAAGAACTTTTTGCAAAAGCACCCCGATTTGAAAGAGCCTTCCGTATATTGATGCAAAGAAATCTTGCCGTAACCCAAAACAGGCTGTTTCATACAATTTCCCAAACTGCAACAGAAAAATACCTTGAATTTCTGGAACTATACCCTACCATCCCGCAACGCGTTCCACAACATTATATAGCTTCCTATTTAGGAATCTCACCGGAGTTTCTGAGTAAAATCAGGGCGAGAATAGCTAAACAATAGTGGATAGTTGTTAGTGGAAAGTTTATAGTTTGTAGAATTCGGATAGATCATTTTTGATTTGAGATTTCAGATGGCAGATTTCTGGTAGCAAATATCGGAACTAAAAAGAATTTGTTTACTCTAAATATATACCCTACCTGAATACCTCCACATAAATACCAAATCAAAAATCTGCCATCTGAAATCTGCCATCTGAAATCTGAAATCTAATTTTTCTTGTCCTAGTTCAATGCCCACAAAAATTTTCTATCGGAAATTTGTCATGTAATTAAAAAGCACTGATTATGGACCGTAAAGATTTTATAAAAAAAGGATTAATGGGCACCGGAATGTTTATCACTTCTGCTGCCGTAGGCGATGTAATTAAAAATGACATTGACGAAATCAAGGAATTGGAACCACTAGGATTTAACCATTTACCAAATCCGGAGTCTTTGATTGTGGAAAATACAGTATTGCACAAAGCAGCTACCCGCGGACACGCCAATCATGGCTGGCTTGATTCAAATCATACTTTCAGTTTTGCGAATTACCACAATCCGGACAGAATGCATTTTGGTGTATTGAGAGTCTTAAATGACGACCGCGTAGATGCCGGAATGGGTTTTGGAAAACATCCGCATGACAATATGGAAATTATTTCAATTCCACTGGAAGGCGATTTGGAACACCAGGACAGCATGGGCAATACTGCCGTAATTAAAAAGGGCGATATTCAGGTCATGAGTGCCGGAACCGGAATTTATCACAGCGAATTCAATAAAAACAAAGACAGGCTGACTAAATTCCTTCAGATTTGGGTGTATCCAAACAAAAGAAATGTAACTCCAAGATACGACCAGATTTCTTTAGACGAGAAAGACCGTCATAACAAATTACAGCAGATACTTTCTCCAAATCCGGATGATGCCGGAGTATGGATTCATCAGGACGCCTGGTTCCATTTGGGTAAATTTGATAAAGGCATCACAACCGAATACAAACTGAAAAAAGAAGGCAATGGTATTTATGCCTTTGTCATCAATGGCGATTTCAATATTGGAAATATCAGCCTGAACGAAAGAGACGGATTGGGAATCTGGAGTACTTCGGCAATAGCCATAGAATCACTCTCTCAAGATGCGGAAATCTTATTGATGGAAGTTCCAATGGTTTTATAATTCATTATATTTAAAATAAAAACAACTATTTAAAAAACAAGATTATGGCAACAACAAAATGGTCAATTGACACAGCACACTCAGAAATCGGATTCAAAGTAAAACACATGATGTTTACCAATGTATCCGGAAATTTTGAAAAATTTGACGCTTCCATCGAAACAGACGGCGACAATTTCGAAACCGCTCAATTTGAATTTACAGGCGATATCGATTCTATTTCTACGGGAAATAAAGACCGTGATTCACATTTGCTAAGCGCCGACTTTTTTGACGCTTCCCAATTTCCAAAAATCAATTTCAAATCTACTTCATTTAAAAAACTAAATGAAGGAGAATACAAATTAACAGGTGACCTGACATTACATGGCATAACAAAACCTGTAACATTAGACGTTGAATTTGGAGGATTGGCAAAAGACCCTTGGGGAAATACCAAAACGGGATTGTCCGTTTCCGGAAAAATCAACCGAAAAGATTGGGGACTAAACTGGAACTCTGCTTTGGAAACAGGAGGTGTTTTGGTTGGTGAAGAAGTAAAACTTCAAATCGAACTTCAATTTATCAAACAATAATTATCTGCAAGCCTCTCTTTATTGAAAGGCTTGCTTCTTTTTCGAAAGCCATGAAAAATATTTTATACATAGGACGGCACCCGGAGATATTAGGAACTGTTATAAGACTCATCAACAACAATGAAGATTGGTTTGGCGCCGGGGCAGAAACAGATGAGGATGCGATGGAATTGTTTGAACGCATTCATTTCCACATTGTCTTATTAGGCTGTGGTATTGAACCTGAAAGCGAAGAAAAATTACGTACTTTCTTCAGAAACACCAATCCGGATTGCGTAATTGTACAACATTATGGAGGCGGAAGCGGATTGCTTACGAATGAAATTCTCATGGCTTTAGAAAATCATAACATAGCCTAAAGTTTTTGGAGTACTATTTTTCTCTAACTTTATGCTTATTAACCAACCTAAAATAACACACATGAAATTTACCAGAAATGCCAGTGCCAATTGGCAAGGAACAGGAATGGAAGGAAAAGGAACCATTTCTACGCAAAGCACTACCCTGGATAAAGCACAATTATCATTCAAAACCCGTTTTGCTGATGGAGTTGGCACCAATCCTGAAGAACTGATTGGAGCAGCTCATGCGGGCTGTTTCACTATGAAACTTAGTTTTGTATTATCGGAACTAGGATTTATACCTGAAAATTTAGACACAGTTGCCAAAGTGACGTTTGAAGACGGAAAGATAACCACCATAACTTTAGACCTTACAGCAACGATAAGCAATATTTCGGAAGAACAGTTTCAGGAGGCAGCCAAAAATGCAAAAGAAAACTGTCCGGTATCGCAACTACTCAATGCAGAAATCATTCTGAATGCGAAATTGACATAAACAATAAAGACAACTATTAACTTTGAACCGCTTCCAAAAAAGAAGCGGTTTTTATTTTTTCATTCCCTGACATAGAAATTATGAAAGTCTTTTTAAGGATACATTTTTTATCTTTGGGTATAAAAATCATCCATGCAGAAATTTTTACAGAAATATAAATCCACAATGCTATATGGCATCTCCCTTGCCCTATTGCTGTTTTTGATGAAATGGCTGGAATTCCGGTTTATGGTTATAAACCATACTCTGGAAATTTACATTGGTTTGATTGCTATTATATTTACTGCTCTTGGAATATGGCTGGCCTTAAAACTAACGAAACCCAAAAAAGAAACCATAATAATCGAAAAAGAAATCTATGTTAGCGATGCTGAATTTATACAGGACAGAAATCAGCTTGAAAAATTAAATCTGAGCAAACGCGAAATGGAAGTCCTGGAATTGATTGCCCAAGGCTGCAGCAATCAGGAAATTGCATCACAGCTTTTTGTTTCATTACCCACCATCAAATCACACTCCTCAAAGCTTTTTGAGAAACTTGACGTCAATCGCAGAACACAAGCCGTCGAAAAAGCAAAACGCCTCAAATTGATACCTTAAACAGTCATACTTTAGTTGCAAACAGACTGCTCCGGAGCAAAATCATCCTTAAGTATGACTTTTACCCCTCCAAAAAAATTCAATTTTGCATCATTGAAAATCAACTAAAAATTAAAAAAGATGAAAAAAACGATTTTGATTAACGGACTAATTGCCGGATTTATCGTCACGGCAATGATGGTAATTTCTTCGGCATTGTGCTACAACGACCCAAATTTCAAAGGAAGTATGGTTCTTGGTTATCTGGGAATGCTACTGGCTTTTTCTTTTGTATTTGTGGGTATCAAAAGCTATCGTGACAAACATAATTCAGGAGTCATTACTTTTGGTAAGGCTTTTAAAATCGGATTGCTTATTACACTGATAGCCTCAACAGCATATGTAGCCGTATGGCTCGTTGAATATTATTTCTTTATTCCGGATTTTATGGAAAAATATACGGCCCATATTCTCAAACAGGCAGCTGAAAGTGGTGCCACCGTAGCTGAAATCCAGGCCCAGACCAACGAAATGGAAATGTATAAGGAATGGTATAAAAATCCAATTCTGGTCGTAATTCTGACCTATGCAGAAGTGCTTCCCATCGGATTGATTGTTACCCTGATTAGCGCATTAATCTTAAAGCGGAATCAGAAACCGGAAAATTATACCACTGCATAAAAAAATCCCTGCTTTTGGCAGGGATTCTTTTTTCTCATCTCATCTAAGGGTTTTCTTTTCGCCATATATCGCTAAAACAGCATCATGTTGATGTCGTTGCTTTTCAAAAGCTCAAAATTCGTTTTTAAGAGATTCCTCAATTGCAAATTCTTGTCCTTCATCTTCTTTTTAAGTTCCTCCTTCTTACTGATTAGCTCTTCAGTAAAGCTCGGTTTTTGGAAAAGGTTTCTTTGCTCCGTTCCAAAAGTAATTTTCGTTTCCATTATATAGCAATTTCAAGGTTAGTGGTCTGTGCTTTTCACATCTACAAGATACAACATTTTATCTCCTCCTATGCTAATTTTAACTTAAGAGATGATTAAATAATCTATTTAACAAGAAAAGAACAGCCTTATTGACTGTTCTTTTCTTAAATTTAGTTTATTATTTCTTTATTTCTGCATCTTAAAATAGTAATCCAACGAGTGCTTTCCGCTACCATACATCAGGAAAAATACACAAACAATAAGTGTTATGAGCGATACTATCAGATTCGTCACGACCATTGGCCCGGCGAAATTAATCAGTACGGCTCCAATCAAAATTGGCAGCTGCGCCCATATAGACCATCGCGTCAGGAGTCCGAATACAATCATAATACCTCCCATAATATGGGCAGCAACTACATAATGATAGATAAACATACCCCCATCAAAATTTCCCAATGGAGCAAGTAAATCAATAAGCCTGTGGCTTTCTTTGATAAATGTTACTCCCTTTAAAAACAGGAATACCCCCAAAGCAATCCTTAAAATGTCAATTGGATAAGAAGTATGGGAATTGGCCCATTTGTTCAGCTTTTTAATTTTTATCGTTTCCATGACGAGATAATTTAGAATTACCTATCTAAATTACTAATATTTAAGTACATAAATCATCTTTTTAAGATTAATTTTATGAATCACCAAAGCTGTTTACTAAAAATAGTTTCTGACAAGCCTACATATACTTTGCGGCTCTGCGTCTTTGCGTGAAAATGTTGCTCGCAAAGACGCAGAGCCGCTAAGTCCGTAAGAGAATATATTATCAGAAATAAAAAAGCAACGCTAAAACGTTGCTTGCTTTTTAATCTTCTTCTTCGACTGTATGTGAATTAGAATAAACCCGCCATTTTGCAATACATTCTTTCATGTCCTCCGGGAGTTCTGTGTCAAAACTCATAAACTCTTTTGTCGTTGGGTGCATAAAGCCTAATGTTTTTGCATGCAGTGCCTGTCTTGGCAATATTTTAAAACAGTTATCAATAAACTGCTTGTATTTTGTAAATGTAGTTCCTTTTAATATCAGATTACCACCATAACGTTCATCATTGAAAAGTGTATGCCCTATGTGTTTCATATGGACACGAATCTGATGCGTTCTTCCCGTTTCCAACTTACAGGAAACCAAAGTCACATATCCAAAACGTTCCAAAACCTTATAATGGGTTACCGCATGTTTTCCTTCTCCGTCCGGAACTACAGCCATCTGCATTCTGTCTTTGGCATGTCTGGCGATATCTCCGATAACTGTACCTTCATCCTCTGCTATATTTCCCCAAACCAGAGCAACATACTCTCTTTCTGAAGTTTTTTCCTCAAACTGTTTAGCCAGAAAAGCCATAGCCTGATCGGTTTTGGCAACAACCAAAAGCCCGGAAGTATCCTTATCAATCCTGTGAACCAATCCCGGACGCTCACTGCTGTTCAATGGTAAATTCTCAAAATGATACGCCAAAGCATTCACTAAAGTCCCGGTATAATTTCCATGACCCGGATGAACAACCAGGCCTGCAGGTTTGTTGATTACTATCAGCGCCTCGTCTTCATAAACAATATCAAGCGGGATATTCTCGGGCAGGATAAGATTCTCAAAAGGCGGATGTGATAACAGAACCCTTACAACATCAAAAGCTTTTACTTTGTAATTCGATTTTACCGGAACATCATTAACATAGATATTCCCTGCCGTAGCGGCCTGCTGTATTTTATTTCTTGTCGCATTTTCAACAAGATTCATCAAAAACTTATCTACACGCAAAGGCGATTGCCCTTTGGCTGCCTCAAATCTGTAATGCTCAAACAATTCGTCATCTAACGCCTCGTCTGCAATCGGATTGTCTATCATTCTGCCGTTTCTGTATCTGTATTTTTAATTGTATCCGTTTCAGACTCTTCAAATCCTACTTTTCCATCACCCAAAACCAAATCAATTTTGGATGCTTTTTTCACTTTGTCTCCAACTTTTAATTTCTTGCCGTCAGCATACATTTCCAAAACCATATCTTTTCCCAGATAAGGCTTGTATGTCTTTTTACCCACTTCAAGACCTAATGCCATAAGAGACGACTCTGTCTGACGCAATGTTTTTTCAATCAAATCCGGCATGGTTACCATTCCGAAATCCGCTGAATTTACTTTGATATAAATTTTTCTGCCATCTTTTACTTTCGAGCCTGGAAGCGGATCCTGCTGAACGACTGTATATTTTGGAAAATCTTTATTATAATCCACCGTATCCAGCAAAACATACTCTAAATTAAGCTCATCCAGCTTTTCTTCAACTTGCTGCTCTGTCAGTTTTCTCAAATCCGGAACCGTGATTTCGTTGCCATGGTCAGTAGCATAGCTAAGCCATTGCAGTAGTAAAAAAACCAATACTATTACAATCCCAAAAGCCAGTAAAAGCTGCTTGAAAAAAGATTTGCTGGTAAGATATTGTCTTAAAGTCATAAAAATTACATTTCGTGCAAAGATATAAAAATACTAAAGGTTTTTAGTTTCAATAATTAGTGATATTTTTGTGAGAGGTTTCGGCAGTTAGCAGATGGCGGTTTCCTGTCTGCAGACTAAACTTTTGATGTTAAACTGTCTAAAATCTGCAATCTTTAAATCCAAAATCTTATATGAACATAGCCGTTGTAATGGGTGGATATTCTGACGAATCAGTAATATCGCTCCGTAGTGGTCAGCTAATCCTTAACAATCTCGACAAGAATAAATACAAAACGTTTGAAGTTCATATTTTATTGGATGGATGGAACGTAATAATAGGAGAAGAAAAATTCCCGATTGATAAATCTGACTTTACGTTTACCCAAAATGGAATAAAGACAAAATTTGATGCCATCGTCAATACAATTCACGGAACTCCCGGCGAAGACGGGCATATGCAGGCATATTGGGAACTTTTGGAAATTCCGTATTCCGGATGCAATTTTTACCAGTCAGCACTGACATTCAATAAAAGAGATACCTTATCCGTGCTTTCAAAATTTAACATTCCAAAAGCAAAATCTATTTACCTTTCCAAAGGCGATGCGATTAATGCCGAAGAAATAAAAGCTGAACTTGGCTTGCCGTTTTTTGTAAAACCAAACCAATCCGGAAGCAGTCTTGGGGTTTCCAAAGTAAACGACTTATCTGAATTTGACAAGGCCCTGGATTTTGCTTTTGCAGAAGACAGCGACATATTAATAGAGTCCTATTTAAAAGGTACCGAAGTATCTGTTGGTGTACTCAATTACAAAGGAGAAACAAAAGTTTTAGGTTTAACCGAAATTGTTCCCCATAACGACTTTTTCGATTACGAAGCCAAATACCTAGGCAAATCTGATGAGATTACACCGGCAAGGCTATCCGCAGAAGTAGAACAAAAAGTAAGAGAAACGGCCGCAAAAGTGTATGAGGCTCTTGGTATGTCCGGTTTTTCCAGAACTGATTTTATTGTAATGGACGGAATACCTCATTTTATTGAAATGAACACCAATCCGGGATTATCCGGGCAAAGCATCTTTCCACAACAGGCCGCCTATGCTAAAATTGCCTTTTCGGACCTTTTGGACAATGAAATTGAACTGGCCTTAAAAAGAAAACTATTATGGAGAAAATAGCCGTATTTCCGGGTTCGTTTGACCCTATAACTCTGGGGCACTATGACATCATCAAAAGAAGTATTCCGCTTTTTGACAAGATAATTGTGGCAATTGGTGTCAATGCCGATAAAAAATATATGTTTTCTTTAGACGAAAGAAAACGCTTCATAGAGGAATGTTTCGAAAACCATCCTTCTGTTTCTGTTACGACATATGAAGGTCTGACAATTGATTTTTGTAAAAAAGTAAATGCAAAATTCATTTTAAGAGGCTTAAGAAATCCGGCCGATTTTGAATTTGAGAAAGCGATTGCACATACAAATCGTAAGCTTTCAAAAATCGAAACTGTCTTTTTACTGACTGCCGCCAATACTTCTTATATCAGCTCAAGCATTGTAAGAGATGTTATCCGAAACGGAGGAGAATACGAATTGTTAGTTCCGGATTCTGTTAGAGTAAAATAAAAAAATCAGTGATTTTTTGCCGCTGATTTCTCAGATTCTCACAGATTTTTATTGGGCTCTATGGAGTTCTTAATCATATTATTGTTAGATTTTAACGCGGATTAAGTGGATTTACGCCGATTTTCACGGATTTTTGATTCATTTTAATCATCATTCAGACTTTAAATAACTCTTTTTCCCTCTGATTATGCAGATTCTCACAGATTTATTGGACTCTGAATCTCTTTAATCATCTTAATCTGCGGCAAAACATAACCCTTTTTTAGCCGTTGATTAAAAAGATTATCACAGATTAATCTACGTCTTATTATTTTTTACTACAGATTAACGGATTTCCATAGATTTTAACAATTAAAATCATTTTAATTCGTGATATATTTCAAATTCATTTTAATTAACTGTACTTTCGCCAAAAATAAAATCCATTAAAAATGAGTTTAGAACGAGATTTGATGAAACGTAGTGGCGGGAAGTGCGAACTTTCCGGAGCAACAGAAAATTTAAAAGTATACCAAATACTTCCAACCCGAAAAGGAGGCATCGAAGAGAGTATACTTGCCAGTGCAACTTGCATTGAGCAGATAGAAAACCCTGAAAAAACAGACCCTAATCTTTGGAGATGTCTTAATGAAAGCATGTGGAGCGAGCACCTGCCTGTTCAGGTTGTGTCATGGAGAATGTTGAGCCGTTTGGGAAAACAGGACCTGTTGGAACAAATGTATCTGGAAGAAGAAGATTTAGCCTGGGCAAAAGCAACCGGAGAAGGTGACGATGACGATACTAAAATTGTACATAAAGACAGTAACGGAGTAACCTTACAAACCGGAGATTCTGTTGTTTTGATTAAAGACCTGAAAGTAAAAGGTTCCAGCATGGTTGCCAAACAGGGAACCGCAGTCCGAAACATCCGTCTTGACCACGAAAATGCAGAATATATTGAAGGAAAAGTGGATGGACAGACTATTGTTATTATTACACAATACGTGAAGAAGATATAACTTTTAGATAGCAGATTTCAGATTTGAGACGGCAGAAAGTAGAGAGATGTTTAACATTCTTAATCTGAAATCTGAAATCTGAAATCCGAAATCCCAACTATCCATTATCCACTACCAACTATCAACTATTTAATCACTTGCCTGGCGATTTCAACCTTAAACTTCTTTCCTTTCATCTTTTCATCTTTGATATTTTTAAGAAGTTCTTTTATCTTTTTTGATTTGACCGCTGCGAAAGAAACAAAATCTTTCACTTCAATCAGACCCAAATCACCTTTTTCCAATTTTCCTTTCTGCGAAAAGAACCCGACAATATCGATCTTGTTCAATTTATTCTTCTTCCCTCCGGAAATATATAATGTCTGAAATACCGGAGGCTCCGGCAAAGAAACAGTATTCGCAATATCAAAAACTTCCTGGTTGTAATCAATATAATCCAGCTTCTTTTCGCTTTCATGCACAATTACATAAGCTGTTCCGTAAGCCGTCATCCTTGCCGTACGTCCATTTCGATGTGTAAACTCATCTTCTTTCATTGGGAGATGATAATGGATAACATGTTTCATTTCCGGAATATCCAATCCCCTGGCAGCCAAGTCTGTCGTAACCAGATAGCTCACACTTCCATTCCTGAACTGAATTAAGGCACGCTCCCGCTCCTCCTGGTCCATTCTTCCGTGATAATAAGTCGTGTAAATTCCTCTTGCATTCAGTAAATCACTAATTCGTTCAGCGGCATCGCGATGGTTACAGAAGATTAATGCCGATTCAGAACCTAAAGAACAAATCAGTCGGAATAAAGTATTGATTTTGTCTTTCTCTTCAGAAATGACGGTTTTTATAGAAAGATTGCTTTTTTCTTCATTATCGGAAGTAAAATCCAAAATTTCAGGATTCACCACCCTTGTATATTTGGGAATTTCAATATCAGAAGTGGCAGAAACCAGAATACGTTTGTCCACTTTTGGCAAACGGGACAAAATAAAAGACATCTCCTCATGGAATCCAAACTGCAACGACTTGTCAAATTCATCTAAAACTACAGTACGTATCTTATCTGTCCTGAATGTTTCCCTGTCAATATGGTCGGCAATTCTTCCGGGTGTTCCAATCAGAACGGCCGGCGGATTACTCAGATTTTTAATTTCCGTTTCCATTGAATGACCACCATAACAGGTATTGACCTTATAGCCTGTACCCATTTTTTTCCAAACCTGTTCAATCTGTAAACCTAGTTCCCTGGATGGCACAATAATCAGACATTGCACAGAAAGAATTTCAGGCTGTAAGGTTTCAAAAACAGGCAATAAAAAAGCCAGGGTCTTCCCTGAACCTGTTGGCGATAATAATAAAACCGAATTATTCTCTAAAATGGCTTCCTGCGCCGCGAGCTGCATTTCATTCAGGCTTTCAATGCCTAAATTCAGCAGCAGATTGTTGGAATGGTGATTGTTCATACTGCAAAGTTAATTTTTTAATGATGAATTACGAATTATGAATTACGACCGACACAAATTCGTAATTTTGATATTTTCAAATCAACCTATGAAATATCTTCTTCCAATTTTCTTACTTTCGATTATGGCCAACGCTCAAAATACAGATTTCCTGACTCCTTATGAAAATGGAAATGGAAATCAGACTGCTACTTATGAAGAAACAATTGCCTATTTCCAGCTTTTAGACAAAAATTTCGAAACGATTTCCATGCAGGAAATGGGACTTACCGATTCGGGCGAGCCACTACATATCGTAACCTATAATAGTGACAAGGAGTTTGATTTTGAAAAAATTCAAAA
Source organism: Flavobacterium sp. 38-13 (assembly GCF_001899155.1). Taxonomy (NCBI): domain Bacteria; kingdom Pseudomonadati; phylum Bacteroidota; class Flavobacteriia; order Flavobacteriales; family Flavobacteriaceae; genus Flavobacterium; species Flavobacterium sp. 38-13. Next base: position 15,824 of record NZ_MKVG01000005.1, on the reverse strand, counting down.
AGACAAGGCTGTCCTTTTAATCAACAATGGCATACATCCAGGTGAACCCGACGGGATAGACGCCACAATGATGCTCTTTAGAGATTTGGCTTTAGGAAAAATCAAAATTCCAAAACATTTGGCCATAGTTGCTATTCCTGTCTATAATATTGGCGGTGCTTTGAACCGCAACTCTTTTTCGAGAGCCAACCAAAACGGCCCGGAAAGTTATGGTTTCAGAGGAAATGCAAGAAATTATGACCTGAACCGCGATTTTGTGAAGTCTGACACCCGCAATGCCAGAAGTTTTGCCCAGATTTTCCATCTTGCCAATCCTGATATCTTTATCGACAATCATGTCAGTAATGGTGCGGATTACCAATATACGTTCACTTATATTGCCACGCATTATCAAAAACTGGGTGGTAATCTTGGGAAATTTTGGAATACTGACATGTTGCCCTCTTTATTATCCGACTTAAAAAAGAAAAAAACAGAATCGGTACCCTATGTAAACATTCACGACCAGAAACCTGATGGCGGTTTTGATGCGATGATGGATTATCCAAGATATTCAACCGGTTTTGCATCTATGTTCAACACCATTGGCTCAATGCCCGAAACCCATATGCTGAAAGATTATGCATCAAGAGTAAAAGTAACCTATGACTATATGGCTTCTACAATTGAATATGCTGATAAGAATCATGCAAAAATCAAGAAACTGCGAAAAGAAAACCTGCTGAATTACCTTCCGGGGCAAAAATATACGTTGCTATGGACACTGGATACGGACAAGGTTTCAAGTATCCCGTTTTTAGGATATGAAGGAGCTTACAAGCCAAGCGAAATTTCGGGCAAACCGAGGCTTTTTTATGACCGTTCCAAACCTTTCAGCAAAAACATACCCTATCATAAGGAATACAAACCTTCGTTAGAAATAATTATTCCGGAAGCGTATATCGTTCCAAAATCATGGTGGCCTATTATCGAGCTTCTAAAAATCAACAATATTGAAATGTCACCTCTTGAAAAAGCTGTTGAACTTGAAGTAGAAAGCTATCGAATTAAAGATTTCAAAACCAGTTCCTCTGCCTACGAAGGCCATTATCCACACCATTCCGTTTCCGTCATTCCTACCAAGAAAAAAGTAACGTTTAAAAAAGGGGACTTTTTAATACAGACGCAGCAACCTGGTGTTAAATATCTGTTGGAAACTTTAGAGCCGCAAGGTAATGACTCTTATTTTGCATGGAATTTTTTCGATTCGTTATTGCAACAGAAAGAATATTTTTCAGCTTATGTCTTTGAAGACCTTGCCAAACAATTACTGGATAAAAATCCGGAAATGAAAGCCGAATTTGAAAAGAAAAAATCAGAGGACTCAAAATTTTCGGATTCAGGCGAAGCCCAATTGGACTGGATTTACCGCCATTCCGATTACTATGAAAAAACACATATGGAATACCCGGTTTTCAGAGTAATGGCACCAATTAAACAGTAATAAAAAAGCTCCTATTTCTGGAGCTTTTCTGTTTCAAATAACAGCTTGATATTTTCGTAAGAGTTTTTTAACGCTTCCTGAATCTGCTCGGGATTGAGCCAAGCCACTTTTTCTATTCCTTCTTCTTCCTGAGGTTTGGGAGTTCCTTCAAAATTAGTTTTCATTTCAAACCAATGGGTAATCTTTAGCTTATACCTTCCATTGCGAATAAAAACATGATATGTTTTTTGAAGTTTTTTTGTTATTGACAAACCGGACACACCTGTTTCTTCACTAACTTCACGAATTGCCGTATTTTCAATCTCCTCGCCTTTTTCAATACCGCCTTTTGGCAAATCCCATTTCCCGTTTCTGAAGATAAAAAGTACCTCCCCTTTTTTATTATAAACCAATCCGCCCCCAGCCTTATTCACCGGAATCTTTTCTTTGAGCTTTTTCATAATTTCCTTTTCGTCAGGATGATACAGATAAGCCTTTTGAATTTTATTTTGAAACATTTTCACTATAAGCTGATGAATATCAACACTTTCCAAAAGAAAAAATTGAAAATCGGTTTCTTTAACTATCTCATTAGTTAAAAAAAGTGGTTTATCGTTGACAAAAACTTTATACATTTGTAGTATGATTTTTAATAAAGACACCGCCCAAAAAACAGCCGAATTGCTTTTACAAATAAATGCAATTAAATTGAATCCTAAAAATCCTTTTACATGGGCTTCCGGATGGAAATCTCCCATTTACTGTGATAATAGGATAACACTCTCATTTCCACCAATCAGAAATTACATCCGCGAAGAATTTTCCAAAAATCTGGAAAAACAGTTTGGAAAACCTGATGTGATTGCCGGTGTGGCTACAGGAGCTATAGGAATTGGAATGCTTGTTGCTGAGTATATGGGACTTCCGTTTGTTTATGTACGTCCGGAGCCAAAAAAACATGGAAGACAAAACCAGATTGAAGGCTTTTTACAAAAAGGCCAAAATGTTGTAGTCATTGAAGACCTGATTAGTACCGGAAACAGCAGCCTTCTGGCCGTTGAGGCATTAAGGGAAGCCGGAGCTAACGTAAAAGGAATGGCAGCCATTTTCACCTATGGATTTGATGTTTCTGTTGAAAACTTCAAAAAAGCAAACATCGACCTGTTTACTCTGAGCAATTATGAAAATCTTCTGGAATTGGCAGTAGCTAAGAAATACATCACAGAAGAAGAGCAAGAAACATTAAAAATCTGGAGCAAGAGTCCTTCGACCTGGAATGTTGAAAATGACAATGCTTCTGTAAAATAACATTAACCGCAGCAACATGAATTTAGAAAGTCCGAAAACGAGCGTCCAAAAACCAGCTCAATATATGTTTGACCAATTGACAGACGTAAAGAATTTTGAAAAATTAATGCCGGATAACATTGCAAAATTTGAAGTTACAGGCGAAGATTCTTTTATTTTTGGATTAAAAGGAATGCCTGAAATCAAATTAAAGATGAAGGATAAAGTAGCCCCTACTAAAGTAGTTTTAGGAGCTGCAAGCGACAAACTTCCTTTTTCACTTACGGCAAACATCACTCCTGTTTCTGACGATTCAAGCGATGTACAGCTATTTTTTGAAGGCGAATTTAATGCCATGATGGCCATGATGGTCAAAGGGCCTATCAGCAAATTCATCGAAACCTTATCCGGAAACATGCACAAGCTGTAAAAAGCCGATAAACAGATATAACAAAAGCCTTTCGTTTGAAAGGCTTTTTTATTTTTAATATAACATTCTGATTTCCTTTATTTCATAAGATTTCACAAAATCATCTTCTAATGTCAGATGAAGTTTACCGGATTGGTCAACACCATTGATGATTCCCATGAATTTGTTTCCTTTTACATTTTCAAAAGGCATGGGTATTCCTTTTTTGTAAAGACAGGCGTGGTATTTTTCCCAAATGGATTGGGTGTTTTTATTCAAGATTAGGGAAACATTTCGTATCAGGCATTCAATAATCGGAATCAAAATGGCATCCTTATCAAGTTCCCTGCCCATCAAAAGTGACAAGGAAGAAGCTTTTGGAAGATTTTCAAAATCTCTTTGGTTGACATTAAGCCCAATACCAATAATTGAAAAGATTTCGCCATTGCTTTTGATACTGTTTTCAATCAATATGCCACCTATCTTTTTACCTTCTGCCAAAATGTCGTTTGGCCATTTTATCGCCAAATCCTTAATTTCTAAAAAAGATAAAGCTTCAATAATACTCACCGCAGTCGCCACATTCAAATGAAAAATCTGATTCACTTCCAGCAACAAATCTTTAACCAAAACACTAAAAGTCAGGTTTTTACCCGATTCAACATTCCATTTCGACCCCATCTGACCCTTCCCATCTGTCTGGTTTTCAGCAGTAACAATAGTGAAGTTTTCAACGAATTGTTGCTGCAATAATCCCTTAAGATAATCGTTGGTAGAGTTAATGGCATCGAGTTTGATGATGTTCATAAAAAATAATTGAAGTTTATCGTTTTTAATCTTATGTTAAGGTTCAAAAATAACGACAAAAAATGATAACTTTGCGAAAACATAAAATTTTTAAATGGCGAAAAAAAATATAAGCAATGACGATCTGTTAGCCCACATCATCAAAGGGATTGAAGAAGTAAAAGGCAATGACATTGATATTTTAGATTTAAGAGCAATCGACAACACCGTTTGTGATTATTTTGTAATCTGCAACGGTACTTCAAATACTCAGGTTAACTCCATAGTTAACTCTGTCCAAAAAACAGTTTCAAAAGAATTAAAAGACAAGCCCTGGCACGTTGAAGGTACAGAAAACGGCGAATGGGTGTTGATGGATTATGTGAATATTGTTGTTCATGTTTTCCAAAAGCATATCCGCGAGTACTACAACATCGAGAGCTTGTGGGGTGATGCTAAAATCACTACAATCCAAAACAAATACTAAAAAAGAAAAGATAGCAATGGCTAAAGATAACAATACAAATCCTAACCCTAAAAAATTCAGGTTAAGCCCATGGTGGATTTACGGTGGCTTGATCTTGTTTTTCTTTATCCTGAATTGGGCTTCAGGAGGCTCAAGTTGGGGAGAAACCAGTAAGGCATCAGCTTCTGACTTTAACAAACTGCTTGAAAAAGGGCAGATTGAAAAAGTTGTTGTGTATAACAAGAGCGAAGCTGAAATTTTCTTAAACAAGGAAGGACTAGCTGATCCGGCAAATAAAAAAGTAACCAAAGATATTTTCGACAAGCCAAACCCAGGGCCTCACTATATCCTTGACAATATTGGAAATGATGAGCTTTTCCAGAAGAAACTGGAAACAGCACAATTGGAAGGAAAGCTAAAAGATTACAACTTTTTGCCAAAAAGTAACTGGAGCGAAATCTTTATCGCTTTATTGCCAATCCTGATTATTGTTGGTATCTGGCTTTTCATCATGAGAAGAATGTCAGGTGGTGGCGCTGCAGGAGGTGGCGGGCAAATTTTCAATATCGGAAAATCCAAAGCAAAATTATTTGATGAAAAGACCGACGTAAAAGTAACATTCAAAGATGTTGCCGGACTTGAAGGAGCAAAAGAAGAAGTACAGGAAATCGTTGAGTTCCTGAAAAACCCTGAAAAGTATACTAATCTGGGAGGAAAAATCCCGAAAGGAGCGCTTTTAGTAGGCCCTCCGGGAACTGGAAAAACCTTATTGGCAAAAGCAGTTGCCGGCGAAGCAAAAGTACCGTTCTTTTCGCTTTCAGGTTCTGATTTCGTTGAAATGTTTGTGGGTGTTGGTGCTTCCCGTGTAAGAGACTTATTCAAACAGGCAAAAGAAAAATCTCCTGCCATCATATTCATTGACGAGATTGATGCTGTTGGGCGTGCAAGAGGGAAAAATAATATTTCAGGCTCAAACGATGAACGTGAGAATACATTAAACCAGTTGCTTACTGAAATGGACGGTTTTGGCACAAATACCAACGTAATTGTTTTAGCAGCGACGAACCGTGCCGATGTATTAGACAAGGCATTAATGAGAGCCGGTCGTTTTGACAGGCAGATTTATGTAGACCTGCCGGACATCAGAGAACGTAAGGAAATTTTTGAAGTGCATTTGGGTCCATTGAAAAAAGTGGAAGGTCTCGATACAGACTTCCTGGCAAAACAAACCCCTGGATTTTCAGGAGCTGACATTGCCAACGTATGTAATGAAGCAGCTCTTATTGCAGCCAGAAAAGATAAAAAAGCCGTTGACAAACAGGATTTCCTCGATGCGGTTGACAGAATTATTGGAGGTCTTGAAAAGAAAAACAAGATTATCACACCGGAAGAAAAACGAGCTATCGCTATCCACGAAGCCGGTCACGCAACTGTAAGCTGGATGTTAGAACACGCTGCACCACTAATCAAAGTAACCATTGTTCCTAGAGGACAAAGCTTAGGTGCTGCCTGGTATCTTCCGGAAGAAAGACAGATTGTAAGGACAGACCAGATGCTGGATGAAATGTGTGCTACAATGGGTGGACGTGCGGCAGAAAAAGTAACTTTCAACCGAATCTCTACAGGTGCATTGAGCGATCTTGAAAAAGTCACAAAACAAGCCAGAGCAATGATTACGGTTTATGGTTTGAATGATAAGTTAGGAAACGTTACGTATTATGATTCATCAGGACAAAGCGAATACAACTTCTCAAAACCCTATTCTGAAGACACCGCAAAGATTATCGACAAGGAAATTTCAGACTTAATCGAAGGTCAATACCAGAGAGCAATCAAAATTCTTGAAGAAAACAAGGATAAATTGAACCAATTGGCAGATATTCTGATAGAAAAAGAAGTAATTTTCAAAGATGACCTTGAGACAATTTTCGGCAAACGTGCTTTTGGTGAAGCAGTTGAAGAAGTCTTCGAAGAATAAATTTCACTTTTTAAGAATTTTTACAAAAATCTTAATTCGAAAGCAGTTTTGAATTAAGATTTTTTTATCTTTGATTGTTTTGAAATTGCAAACAAAGAATTTGGCCAATTTATGAGTCTGTTTAAAAAACTTTTTGGCGCCAGCGAATCCTCTGATGACGATAAAGATGGCAACTTAAGTCCATTCAATCCCGAAACTGTAATTCCGGCGGATGAATTATTTACCCTGAACTTTAAAAAGAACGGAGGCAAATTCTTGTATTGCGAAAATCTTGAGGAAGCAAAAGACCATTTTGAGCACATCCTTGAAGAAAACGATTGGTTTGAATCAGAAGCACTCTGTTTTGAACCAAAACTTTTCAGTCTGCTTGAAGAAAACAAGCTTTCCTATACCAAACCTACAAATCCGAGATTTCTTTTAGCCAGTTGCGAAAATCTGATTGCTGACGAAGGTTCCGTTTTGTTTTCATCCAACCAAATCAAACAATACAAACCTAACGAATTGCCTGGCAATATTGTTATTCTTGCTACAACAAGTCAAATCTTGGGCAGCAAAAGTGATGGGCTTCGTGAAATCAAAAGAAAATATGAAAAGGATTATCCTACCAATATTACCACAATAAAATATTTCGAAAAAGCAAAAGACGAGGATTTTCTCCAATACGGAAGCGTAGCCAAAAATCTCTATCTTCTGCTTTTAGAAGATCTTTAAAATGCGCGAAACCCTAACGAGATCACTATCCGGACTGGTCTACATACTTCTATTGATTGGGGCCACTCTCTATTCCCATGACAGCTTTCTTCTGCTTTTTGGAATGTTTCTGGCTGTATGTACCGCCGAATTCTGTGATTTGGTAAACCTGCAGAAACCGATTCCCATATTGCTTGCCATTGGAGCCTATGCCCTGTTTGCGTATTTCAACACCTTTAACAAAACCAATGACTGGCTACTGACAGGAGCAGCACTTTTTGTTTCCGTCAGGCTCATCCTATTCCTGTTCAGCGAGAAAAGACAGAAAGTAGACAGGCAATCAAAATATGTTTATCTGATTGGCTATATCATACTTCCTGTTATTATCCTGACCAAAATTCCGTATGAAGGAACAGTATTCAATCCAAAAATCCTGATTGGTATATTTATTCTGATTTGGACCAATGACACCTTTGCTTACATTGTTGGAAAATCTATTGGTAAAAGAAAACTTTACGAAAAAATATCACCTAAAAAAACCATAGAAGGCTTTCTGGGAGGATTAGTCTTTACAATAATCGCCAGTATTCTTATCGCTATTTATTTCATCAATCAGCCGGTAATCCTATGGATTATCTTTGCCCTGATTGCCGGAATCTTTGGCACCATTGGAGATTTGGTCGAATCTAAATTCAAGAGAATTGCCGGAGTTAAAGATAGCGGCAAAATTATGCCGGGACATGGGGGCATCCTAGATCGGCTAGATAGTATTATATTTGTATCACCATTCATTTTTTTGTTTTATCAAATTTTAGATTATGTTTAAGTTTCACAAAGAAGGAGCAAAAATTATTCTTATTACCTGTGCAGTAGTCGTAGCAATAGTTTTGCTGACTGATTCGCTGATTCCTAATTTCTGGGTTTTAAAAACCATTCAGGTTATCTCGTTATTATTTCTTATATTAGTGCTACAGTTCTTTAGAAATCCAAAAAGATATACCCAGATAAACGATAATCAGATAATTGCTCCGGTTGACGGAAAAGTTGTCGTGATTGAAGAAGTTTATGAAGGCGAGTATTTTAAAGATAAAAGACTCATGGTTTCCATTTTCATGTCTCCGATTAATGTGCACGTTACCCGATATGCCATGAATGGAGTAATAAAATACAGCAAATATCACCCTGGCAAATATCTTGTGGCCTGGCATCCGAAAGCAAGCGAGGAAAATGAAAGAACGACAGTAGTTATTGAGAATACTACTTTCGGAGAAATATTATACCGTCAGATTGCCGGAGCTTTAGCAAGAAGAATTGTTAATTATGCCAAAGAAGGAATGCAGGTAATCCAGGGAGAAGATGCCGGATTTATAAAATTCGGGTCAAGAGTAGATTTGTATCTTCCTATCGGTACTGAAATTAACGTAAAACTGAATCAAAAAGCAGTTGGAGGAATAACCGTAATCGCAACAAAGTCTTAATGTCGGAAAAAGATTTAGATACTCTGTTTGAAGAAGCCTATGAACTGGCATCAAATATGACAGAACCTTTACCACAGGATGTCATGCTACGCATTTATGCCTATTACAAACAGGCAACCCAGGGCACTGCTAAATCAAAAAGGGTTACCAGTGTAGATTTAAGGGATGCTTTCAAAACAAACGCCTGGATACAGATTAGTCACCTGTCCAGCGACGAAGCAAAACGACTTTATATAGAAACAATTCATTCACTTATTAAAAAATAATTATGAAAAAAACGCAATTATTTCTTTCGAGCCTGGTATTGGCTTTCGTATTGCAATCTTGCAATAAAGAAAAAAAATTAGAAGAAGTAGAAGTACCATTGCCAGTAACTGAAGAGAAAGCACCTATGGGCAATCCTGACGATGTAGCAGCAGAACCGGGAGCTTTTAAAATGATGAAACTTCCTTATGCCTATGATGCATTAGAGCCGCATATTGATGCTAAAACCGTTGAAATCCACTATTCAAAACACCACGTTGGATATGTAAACAATCTGAACAAGGCTATCGCCGGAACAGCATTGGAAAAACAAACCATCGAGGAAATCCTGTCTAAATTGGATTTAGAAAATAAAGCGGTACGCAATAATGCCGGAGGATACTACAACCACAACCTTTACTGGGAAATCATGGGACCTAAGAAAGGCGGCGAGCCTACTGGTGCTCTTGCAGAAGCAATCAACAAAGACCTTGGTTCTTTTGAAAACTTCAAGACACAGTTGACGGAAGCGGCTACAAAACAATTTGGTTCAGGATGGGCATGGTTAGTAGTTGACAAAACAGGTAAACTTGTTATTGGCAGCACACCAAACCAAGACAACCCATTGATGCCAAACATGTCAGTTTCCGGTACTCCAATCCTAGGTTTGGATGTTTGGGAACATGCTTACTACTTAAAATATCAAAACAAAAGACCAGATTATATCACTGCCTTTTTCAACCTGATTAACTGGGATGCTGTTGCTAAAAAATACGAAGCTGCAAAAGCTGCTTCTGCTCCTAAAGCATAACAAATTCATATAATAATAAAAAGCCCCAAATTATTGGGGCTTTTTTATTTGATATACTATTGCATATTATTTTAAGCTGGCAAGACTTTGCTCAATAGTAGCAATCTTGGCCAAAGCATCAGCTTCTTTCTTTCGCTCTATTTCCAATACTTTTTCAGGAGCGTTGTTCACAAATTTCTCGTTAGACAATTTCGCCTGAACTGATTTTAAGAAGCCTTGTGTATATTTCAATTCTTCAGTAAGCTTTGCTATTTCTTCTTCCACATCAACAGAACCGCTGATAGGCACAAAATACTCGTTGGATTTTGCACGGAAGGTTAAAGCGCCTGTTACAGCTTCAGAAACATATTCCAAAGAACTTAGGTTGCCTAATTTTGTAATTACCGCATCAAAATATGTAGAAGAATTATCATTGTTGATAGCTTTCAATTCGATGGCATCTTTGAAAGGGATATTTTTCTCTTTTCTGATAGTTCTTATTCCGGAAATAACTTCTGCTGCAAAATCAAAATCTGTAATCAATTTGGCATCAAATGATTTTGATTCCGGCCAGGTCGAAATGATTAAGGCCTGTTCAGGAGTCCTTTCCGTAATATGTTGCCAAATTTCTTCCGTCAGGAACGGCATGAACGGATGCAGTAACTTTAAATTGCTTTCCAACATCTCAATTGCCTTGGTCAATGTTTTTCTGTCAATTGGTGACTGATAAGCCGGCTTAATCATTTCAAGGAACCACGAGCAGAAATCATCCCAAACCAATTTATAGATAGCCATTAAGGCATCTGAAATTCTGTATTTTTCAAAATGATCTTCAATTTCTACCAAAGTCTGCTGCAATTTTGCTTCAAACCATTCAACAGCCACTTTTGACGATTCCGGCTGCGGTATAGTATCACTTACCTCCCATCCTTTTATCAGACGGAAAGCATTCCATACTTTATTGGTAAACGCCTTACCCTGATTGCACATTTCTTCATCAAACAGGATATCATTTCCGGCTGATGCACTCAATAGCAACCCAACACGAACACCATCTGCACTAAAGTTATCAATCAAATCCAGCGGATCAGGAGAATTTCCTAATGATTTGGACATCTTGCGTCGTTGTTTGTCACGAACCAAACCTGTCAGGTAAACATTGGTAAAAGGTTTTTCACCGGTATATTCATATCCGGCAATAATCATCCTGGCTACCCAGAAAAACAGGATATCCGGACCTGTAACCAAGTCGTTTGTTGGATAATAATATTTAAAATCTTTGTTTTCAGGTTCCATAATGCCTCCAAAAACAGACATTGGCCATAACCAGGCTGAAAACCATGTATCTAAAGCATCAACATCCTGACGTAAGCCCTCTGCTTTCAAATCTGCCTTGCCTGTTATTTTTTGGGCAAGAACCACAGCATCTTCTATTGTTTCGGCTACAACAAAATCTTCTTTGCCATCACCATAGAAAAATGCAGGAATTCTGTGTCCCCACCAAAGCTGACGGGAAATATTCCAATCGCGGATATTTTCAAGCCAATGACGGTAGGTATTTTCAAAACGTTTTGGATATAATTTGATTTCTTCAGTTTCAAGAACTGCTTTGATGGCAGGCTTAACCAATTCATCCATTTTCAGGAACCACTGGTCTGACAATCGAGGCTCAATTACCGCCTTTGTTCTTTCAGAAGTTCCTACTTTATTAAGATGGATTTCTGTTTTTGCAACACTTCCATTAGCTTCCAATTCTTTTTCAATTTCTTCACGAACTACAAAACGGTCTTTTCCGGCATAGTGTAATCCAAAAGAATTTAGCGTTGCATCTTCATTGAAAATATCAATTACTTCCAGGTTATGTTTATCCCCTAAAGTCTTATCATTCATATCATGTGCAGGAGTTACTTTCAGACATCCTGTACCAAATTCTACATCAACATACTCATCTTCGATAATAGGAATTACCCTTCCGGCTATCGGAACAATTGCTTTTTTTCCTTTCAGGTGTGTAAAACGCTCATCATTCGGATTGATACAGATAGCAGTATCCCCAAAAATAGTCTCCGGACGTGTTGTTGCAATAGTCAGGAAATCATTACTCCCTTCAATCTGATATTTCAGGAAATACAATTTCCCTTGTCTTTCTTCAAAGATTACTTCTTCATCAGACAAAGTTGTCTTTGCTTCCGGATCCCAATTGACCATTCTATAGCCGCGATAAATCATACCTTTGTTATATAAATCAACAAAAGACCTGATTACAGAAGCAGACATATCCGGATCCATAGTAAACTTCGTTCTTTCCCAATCGCAAGAAGCACCCAGCTTCTTTAATTGATCGAGAATAACACCTCCATATTTATGAGTCCAATCCCAGGCATGCTCCAAAAATTCTTCACGGGACAAATCATTTTTATTGATTCCTTCCGCTTTTAATTTTGCCACAACTTTTGCTTCGGTTGCAATCGACGCGTGATCCGTACCAGGAACCCAGCAGGCATTGAAACCCTTCAGGCGCGCACGACGAATCAGAACATCTTGTATAGTATTATTCAACATATGCCCCATATGTAGTACGCCTGTGACGTTTGGTGGCGGTATTGTAATAGTATAAGGTGTTCTGTGATCCGGTTCTGAATGGAAATAATTATTTTCCATCCAGTAGCTGTACCATTTTTGCTCTACTGATTTGGCATCGAATTGTGCTGGAATTGTCATCTTTTCGTCTTCGTTTTTTCTATTTTGTTTTTGTCTGCTTATTAAAATCCGTAATTGTCAAGTTTTTCTTGCTTTCAATCTCTTTAAAAAACAAAAAATAAGCTTGGTATGAAATTTGCGAATATTAAGGCACAAAAGTAATTAAGTATGTGCAGTATAAAAAATTAAGATTTAATAATTTGCACTTTAATCAAAACTAAGTAATTTTACTGAACACTAACTAAAATTTTTATGATGAAAAAAATACTAAGTCTATTTGCAGTTATGATGTTTGCCGTTTCAGCAATGGCACAAACCGGACCAAAAATCGAGTTTAAGGAAGAAACAATAGATTATGGAACTGTCACTAAAGGTGAAGACAACGGCTTGAGAGTTTTTGAATTTAAAAACATTGGTGATGCGCCTTTAATCATTAACGATGTAAAATCATCCTGCGGATGTACCGTACCTACAAAACCACAAGAACCAATCATGCCTGGAAAAACAGGAAAGATTGAAGTACAATATAACATGAATCCGGGTCCTATAAGCAAGACTATTACTGTACAGTCTAATGCTGTGAATAAAGATAGCGGTATTATTCCTTTACGAATAAAGGGAAATGTCATTGTCAAAGAAGAAGTTAACCTGATGGAGAAAAAGAAAACACTTCCAAGTTCATAAAAAAATCCCGCAATTGCGGGATTTTTTTATAATATTTTCTTAAGCTGAAACTTGAAGGCAATAATTTTGGATTCTCTTTCAACATCTATATAAATCCATTTCCCTTCTTCCGATTGTAACAGATCACTTATTTTCTGGATTGTATAACCATGGGTCATTTTTTTATTTATTCTAACAATTTTATCTCCCGGCTGTATGCCTGCAAGATCAGCAGGAGAACCAGTTCTCACACTGGCAATTTCAAAAACCGGTTTAAGTGAAAATTTATATCTGAAATTGTTATCATTAAAATTATCCAACCCTCCATCTACTTTCACACCATAATTGGATTTTGTTTCAAGTCTTATCGCTTCTTGTACAAATTCTACCCCTTTATGCTGTACTACAATACCACTCATGTTGTAGTTAAAGGGCTTTTTAAATTTTGAATTTTTTTTCAGATATATAAATTGTTCCTGATAATCTAAAACAACATTAAATCTATGCAAAATTTCACCTCCAACAGAACCGTTTCGTCCTTCTATAATTCCAATCTTAGGAAAATATACTTCTTCAGGATAGGAAACCAGAGCTTCATCTAAAGTAAAATCTGCAATCCTTACTGTCCTGACCCTGGATTTTTTTCCAATAATCAGTCCATTAAGCCCGCTGCCTAAAATATCTTCAAAATAATTGTTTCCGGCTCTTATTTTCTTATTTTGAAATAGCCATAAGCCATCACCCAAGCCAATATCTATCAAAAGCTTCAAGTCTAACGTATCTTCTTCAATCTTAGCAACCACATCAATATAAGGTCGCTTGTCTATAACCTTTATAGGATGTTTGAGATACTTTTTAAATTTTTTCTTTGCAAGGAATTTTCTGGTCCTATGAATTGTCACTATCTTTTTTTGATAATTAATTTCTATTGGATACTCCTTAAAAAACGAATAACCTATAACCCCATTCACAGGAATACCCAATCTCGATGAAAAATTTACATCCTGATCAAGTACTATTAATATGGGAAACTTATTATCCTCATAGGAAGATATTTTAATTTTATTATCAACGGAAAGCAAGGCTTCAATAATTTCTTCCGACCCTATGCCTCTAACTTTTACTTTTTTATAATTTTTAAATTGTATAGTATCATTTTCAGGAAGACTAAAAATCATTGAATTATCAGCTCCGGTATCTAGCAACATATTTAGTTTGACATTATTAATCTCAACAGGAATAATAATAAGGTTGTAAATATGCTGAAAAGGAATTTCAATCTTATCTTTATGTGAATTCCATTGAAAACCTTTCTGGGCAAAAAGCGAACTCGAAACAACCAATAAAAAAAGAACGAGTATTCTTAATTTCATATGCAGTTTTTTAATATTAAATGTAGAAAATTTTAATGAATTGATAACATTTTAACGTTCTTTTGGACGACTTTTTTTCTAATTTTCTTGAAAAAAAGTCGCAAATTTGCAGACAAAACAATAAGTCATGCCAAAAATTTCTACTAAAGGACAGCACATGCCCGAATCGCCAATACGAAAATTGGTTCCCTATTCAGAAATAGCAAAAAAGAAAGGCCACAAAGTCTATCATCTTAACATTGGCCAACCTGATATCAAAACTCCGGAAGTTGCTCTGAACGCAGTAAAAAATAGCAATATTACAGTTTTAGAATACAGCCATTCTGCAGGTTTTGAAAGCTACAGAAATAAGCTATCGCAATATTATCAAACCCACGGATTACCTATCAATACTGCTGATATAATCATAACAACAGGCGGATCAGAAGCTTTGCTTTTCGCTATGGGCAGCACAATGGACCAAGGCGATGAAATCATCATTCCTGAACCATTCTATGCAAATTACAATGGGTTTTCAACTGCTTCGGGAGTTACAGTTGTTCCTGTAATTTCAACAATTGATGAAGGTTTCGCATTGCCTCCAATTGCAGCTTTTGAAAAGCTAATCACACCAAAGACAAAAGCAATCCTTATTTGCAACCCTGGAAACCCAACCGGATATTTATATTCAAAAGAAGAAATACTACAGCTTGCCGAAATTGTAAAAAAACACGACCTGTTCCTGATTGCTGACGAAGTATACAGAGAATTCATTTATGATGGCGAAGAACACTTTTCTATCATGAATGTTCCTGGCTTAGAAGAAAATGCTATCATGATTGATTCTGTTTCCAAAAGATATAGCATGTGCGGAGCACGTATTGGATGTATCGTTTCTAAAAACAAAGAAGTAATGGCTACTGCTATGAAATTTGCACAGGCGCGTTTAAGCCCACCTACTTTAGCGCAAATTGCCAGCGAAGCTGCTTTGGATACTCCTCAAAGTTATTTTGATGATGTTATCACAGAATACAAAGACAGACGTGATACTCTTATTGCAGGATTACAAAAGATAGAAGGTGTTAAAGTTGCTACTCCTAAAGGAGCTTTTTATTGCATTGCTAAACTTCCTGTAAAAAATGCAGACAATTTCGCACAATGGTTATTGGAGTCCTACGATTTAAATGGTGAAACTATTATGGTTGCTCCAGCTGCAGGATTCTATTCTACACCTAATGTGGGATTAGATGAAGTGCGAATTGCCTATGTACTTAAAAAAGAAGATCTGATTCGATCAGTAGAAATTCTTGAAGACGCATTAAAGAAATACAATAATAAATAAGAATAAAATAATAAAAGAAAGCTCCTGAAACGGGAGCTTTTTTTGTACCTACTATTATCCCTAAAATATTACAAATTAAAAAAGGCTTCCAAATCTGGAAGCCTTTTTTAGTAGTAACCTTTATAATTATTATCTCTTCAGCGAGAAGTGAGCCTTGAACTCCTTGCTCGCGTTGTTC
>NZ_MKVG01000004.1:131658-132028 GCF_001899155.1 Flavobacterium sp. 38-13 | reverse complement strand
CTACTCTACTGCCCTATTAATCCTTAATATCCCACAGGTTTTCCTTGTAAAATTCTTCTCTTGGCATTTCGATTTCTACGATGATTTTCTTTTCATAGACTTTCAGAGACAGCTTATCGCCTGCCCTGAATCCGCTTTTCTTTAACCATTTGCCACAAATGGTGATTATGGGATGATAATTATGGAAGTTAAATACTTTACGGCAAACCGTAATTTTGCGTATTTCCAATAGCTTATCTTTGTTTCTGCTGGCGTTTTTCATATCATTGTGCTTTTATGCCGTGATGTAAAACAAGCCCTCTTGGGTAATCAATTCTTAATCAGGATGTTTTATATTGAAAAAAGCATAATTTAGAAACTTCATTTGCCA
>NZ_MKVG01000004.1:75883-131549 GCF_001899155.1 Flavobacterium sp. 38-13 | reverse complement strand
CGTGAAATGCTCGGCATCAAGCAAGACGCCCTAGCCTACGAATTGGGCGATGACTGGAACCAAAAGAAAATCTCTCTCCTGGAACAAAAAGAGTCCGTAGAAAAGGATATTTTAGAACAAGTGGCTAAAATCCTGAAAGTGCCTAGCGAGGCTATTGAGAATTTTGACGAGGATTCTGTGATAAATATTATATCAAATACCTTTAATGAGGGGTCGATAGCAAACGCTACTGCTGAAAATATACAATGTACTTTTAATCCAATTGATAAGATTGTTGTACTATACGATGAAAAAATTGCCCTTTACGAGCGTATGTTAAAGGAAAAGGATGATATGATGGCGAGGTTGGAAAAGTTGATTCACGAAAAATAAGTATTAGTAATCCCAAACTATTTTAGCTCAATGGGAGAAAAAAAAATTGACAGTAATTCAGGAGTTCAAGCAAACGTTGGATTTGATTTTCAAAGAAACACTTGTATTTATATATTTCTAGAAAAGTATAGTGCTTTAAAAGACCAAAATTATTTCATAATGTTAGAGCATTATGATGATATTGTTTTCGGAATTTTAAATGAAAAATCCGAACTAGCAGAAATAACAACATATCAAGCTAAAAAATCTTCAACTACTTGGACAACAAATCAATTATATGAGATTATTCAAAAAATTTGTAATTCTGGAGTTGAGTTATTAAAGGATGAATTAAAGAAATCTTCTTCATATTCTCAATTACATCATTTTATAACCAATAATACAGTTTCTCTCGACTATACTTGTTCTACTTCAAAAAAAACAAAAAGGTTCTATGTTAATGAAACAAACGAATCTGTAAAATACCCTGATTTACCAGTAGATTGTCAAACTAATTTAAAAAAAGGAAATGCCAAGGTAACATTTGATAAAGATCAGTTAGATCAATTCCCTAATTTAAATTTCAGCTTTATAGATATTGGGCGTAACACAAAAAGTCAATTAGAACTGTTATCGGGAAAATTTAAAACCGTATTTGGAAAACTTATTCTAGATCACGACGCAGCAAGAGATACTTTTATTTTTAATCTAAAAGGAATTGAAAGTACATATAATATGGGCGACCAACCCAAATTAAAAGATGTATCAAAAAGATTAGAATCAGCAAAAATAAATGAGATCCTAAATATATTGACTACAAAGAATCTTGCTCTTGAAATGTGTCGAAAGAAAGCAGAAAAAATCCATGATGAATTGGGAATAAATGTAGTTGACGCATTAAATTTTGAACTTGATTTTGAAAATAGTTTAGATCATTTTAAAGACTTAAAGCAAGGAGAGCATCAAAAAATAATTAAATACATTGAAAGTAAAAAGCCAACATTTGTAAGCTATACTAATGATGTGAATTGTATTAAATATCTACATGACGATTTTTTAAAATATAATAGCTCTGTATTGTCTCCTACTCAACTAAAAGCTGCAATAGCAGCTGGTTATTATCAAATACTTTTACAAAAATGAAAACAAAATTAAAACTCAATAAAATATTTATCCATAGTGAAGTTAATAAAAAGAGTTTTTTTACTGACTTTGGAAACAACCTTAATGTAATCTATGGGGCAAATACTTCGGGTAAAAGTACCTTAATTCAATTAATACTATATACGTTTGGAATCAATGATAATAAAACTAAACTGGTAAAAATATTATCAGAAAATATATTTACACGTTTAGACATAACAATAATAAAAGGGACACAGAATAATGATTTTACTTTTGTGCGTAATGATGAAACCCTATTCATTAAAAACCACACAGAAAATAAGATAATTACATTTAATGGTATTTCTGGTAATAGTTCTGTTGAACATGCAAAATTGAAAGAATTTTTCAATAATTTATTTGATTTTGATTTGCTGTTAGAATCTAAAAGCGGAATTTCAAAAGCGCCAATAGAAACAATCTTTTTACCCTACTATGTATCACAAGATGTGGGATGGGTATATTTAAGAAAGTCCTTTAGTAATCTTGATTTTTATAAAAATTTTAAAGATGACTTTTTAGACTATTATTTAGGAATCTCAAAACTAGAAGATAAAGAACGAAAAAAAGAACTTGAAAATGAATTGAATGATAAAAAGTTAAAATATAACTTCTATCTTAATTTTGAAAGGACTGATAAAACAATTGAGACAGCTAAGCTTATTGATGATTCTTTTAAAGGAAAAGGACAAGAATTTATCAACGAGATAGCACAAAGAAAATCAGAGTTATTAGAACTGGAAAATGAATATGTAAAAAAATCAAATATATTGACCTATAATACTCAAAGACTTTCTGTCGTATCTAAGGTTAGTAGAAATCATAAACATCAGTTCCCTGGCAAAGATAATTGTCCTATTTGTCAACAGGTATTACCAATAGATACGAAAGAAATATATCAGTATTATCAGGAAGAAAATGATTCAATTAAAATAAAAGAAAAGATTTCATCAGACAATAAAAAAATACAATCAGAAATCAATTCATTAAATAAAAAAATTAGTGGATTACGAGATATGTTAGCGAATGATTATCATAGACATGTAATCTATTCACAGAAAAATGTTACGCTTGATGAATGGATAAAAACGCAGGCTAATATAAAACTCGAAGATTCAATAATTGCAAACATTGGAAAATTAGATTTCGAGATTAAAGAGTTGCGAGATAAATTACAATTATTTAAAGATGACGAAGATTTAGAAAACGAGCGATTAATTAAAAATAGAAAATTTAAAGACTATTATAACCTTAATAATAAAAAACTTGGCGTTCCGCAGTTGGATGATAGAAGGTTCAATTATATATATGAATTATCAAGTTTTCCTTTTCAAGGTGTTGAGTTACATCTTGCTGTTTTGAGCTATCATTTTGCTTTTAACAAGATCATTAATGAAACAAATAATATTCATAGACTTCCTTTAATGCTTGACAGCATCTTTAAAGAGGACTTAGATGGAAAGAGTAAAGATAAAATTTTGGATTTTATTTGTACTAACACACCAAAAGATACTCAAACAATTATTTCATTAGCTGATAATAAACTAAAAGACCCTAAAATAGAATACTATAAAAAGACATTTTTCAATAATGATACAAAACTAATTTGCATTGGCGATTCAACTGAAAAGCAATCAATTTTAAAAGATCATCATAGCGACTTAGATAATTTACTGAATAACACTTATGAAATTATGGAACATGTTTAAAATACATTATTCACAAGTTATATTTTAATCCCAAATTAAATACATCAAATAATTATCAAAATAATAAACTTTTAAATGAACATAGAAGATATTTTTTTAAAGTTTAATAGCGGAGAACCAAGAGACCGTTACTCTTTTGAAACATTTATATTAAATCTATTAAAATACCATATTGAGAACCAAAGAAAAAAATTTTCTTTAGTTAAAGGTCTGAGGAGAATTGGTAATGCCTATGCAGAAGATGGATTTGATAGTTTTGAGGGTAATACTTTAATTGATGTTAAATATAATTTATATAGACTACAACCTAAGTTTATAAGTGATTTATATATTCAAAAATTTAATTACTTAGGAAAATCTTCTATGTACTCAAATCTCCTAATAATTAGTTCTGAAACTGTTCCAGAAAAAATTATCTTAAAAATTACAAATGAAATTTTATTATTAAATCCAGAATTAAAAATATCAATTTGGGGACCTAAAGAAATCTCTAAAATAGCTAATAAGCACAAAGCAAAAGCAACAGAAATTGCTAATAATTTGTTTTCATTAAGATTAGAAAATGCTGTTACTAAAGAAGTTGGTGATTGGAAAAGAGAAAGAGATGAAAAGATTGACCTTTTAAAAGAATCTTATGAACGTAGTCAATTTTCAATGTTTCTGGGAGCAGGAGTATCTAGTAGTGCTGGAATGCCGGATTGGAATACACTTCTTAATTCACTATTTGTATCTTATTTAACGCAAGAGCTTAATCAACAAACAAACATATCTGATGAAGATATAAAGCAAATTGTTGAAAGGCTAAATACTATAGATGAACCATCAGCATTAATGGCAGCTAGATATTTAAGAAAAGGACTTTCTAAGCAAACTAGCGAAATGAAAGATTTTACTAAAGCAATAACAGAGAATCTTTACAAATTGCGAGATACAACAAAAAAATTAGATTCTGATTTAATTACTGCTATTTCTAGCTTGTGTATGCCTAGAAGAACAGGAGCAAAAGTTAAAACTTTGATCACATACAATTTTGATGATTTACTTGAAAGACAATTAGCTTCAAAATCAATACAACATCATAGTATTTATACAGAAAATGAAGCTTTCGACCCTGATGAATTACCGATCTACCATGTTCACGGTTTTTTACCAGAAGATATAGAAAAATATGAAGGATTAGAAAAGAGCACGTTGGTTTTTTCAGAAGAAGGTTATCACCAAATTTATACTGATGCTTATCATTGGTCGAATCTTGTACAGCTTGCTAATTTACGCGACAACAATTGCTTAATGATTGGACTTTCTATGGCGGATCCTAACTTGCGAAGACTTTTGGATATTTCAGCAAGGAATATAGACAGACCTAAGCATTATGCATTTATGAAAAGATTATCTGTTGAAAATTTTGCATATTCAGAATTTAATGGAGCTAGAAATAAACAAATCAATAATGTAGAAGGGGCTGAAGAATTTTTGAATAGACACCATAAATTAAATGAAGAAATAATGAAAGAATTAGGAGTTTCAATTATATGGTATGCATCATATAATGAAATCACTGAAATTCTAAATAAAATTAATTCTTAATCAAAATATTTTTAAAGTACACATTCTTCTCCATTCGGTTGAGTTCCCTACTCTATTTTATGCTGGGTTTGCGTGAGGGATAGCAGCGAAAAGCCCACAGCGAGGCACGAGCGAGGACTTGTAGCGGATAGCCCGACCCGTAGGGGCACGCCCAAAGGAAAATGTTTTTAAAAGTTGCAGTCGGTGACTTTAAAGAAACTTAATCTCATGCATAACCTCACTATAACTTTCATTACAAACAACTTTTTCGCTACCAAAACAAATTATAGCTTTTCCGTTTTCATCTTCGCAGATGTGCGTGATTTTGTCAATAAAAATCAGACAGCGTTTACCATTAGTTGTTGTAACAGTAATGTGATTATCCATAGCTTTGATTAAGTTATCCAGGTATTGAACAGTATTAAAGAGGCAATAAAAAATGTTCCAAAACCAATGCCTATTAACTTTAGATTATTACTCAAGGTATTTCTGTTTTTTCTAAAAATTATCGAATGACCGATAATAAAAAGAATCCAGATGATTATAGCCAGAAGAATAAAGAATCCGCAATATAGATTAGTCAGATCATAGCCTCCGCCGCCAATACTTTGATAGCTTTGTTTCGTTAATGGAACGCTGGCAATAAGAAGTATTGGAACAATTAACAATGCTAATTTTATAAAAAAGCTTTTTTTCTGCATAGGGTTGAAAATAAATTTAGCCTCCTTGGACAAGCTTTTCTAATAGCAAATCCAGGTTCACCGAAGCGAATCCGGAACTATGGTCCGAGAGTCCGTATGGAATAATCAGGTCGTTGTTATGTATGATGGAACCACAAGAGTAAACAACGTTGGGAACATAACCTTCGCGTTCATCGGGATTGGGCATAATGAGCGGTTCTTTTAAACGTCCTATTTCTATTTCTGGATTGTCAATATCTAATAATGAGGCGCCAATACAATAGCGTCGCATTGGTCCAACGGCATGTGTTATGATAAGCCAGCCGTATTTGGTTTCTATAGGTGAACCGCAGTTTCCTATCTGTACCAATTCCCATGGATATTCCGGACTTTGTATTTTTATTGGTTTTTCCCAGATATTGATATGGTCGGAATACATCAAGTAATTATTCCAGCCGTCAATACGGGAAAGCATGGCATATTTCCCATTAATTTTTCGGGGAAATAAAGCCAGGTTCTTGTTTTTTGCTCCGGAACCGTTTAACGGACTTGTTTTGAAATCATAGAAATCATAGGTCTGAAGGAGTTTTGGCATGATGTGATTTCCGTCGTAAGCGGTATATGTACAGTAATAAATTACTTTTCCGTTTTCTTTTACGAATTTGACAAAACGGGCATCTTCTATCCCGTTGCTTTCAAAATCTGAAATTGGGAAAATAACCCTGTCGCTTATATCGGTATCCTTTGAAAAACTTATTTTTCGATAGCTGTCAGATAACGCCAAAATCATATTGTATTGCGTGATTATCTTTTCGTCTTTTGTTTTCTCTTTGGCTTCAATAACCACTTTTTTGAGGCTGTCATAATCAAAACGCTCGCCCAGTTTTTCGTCTACAGCTTTTAAGAAATCATCATTAATATCTGCTTCCTGTGCTTTTTTGAGGAAAAGCTTTTTGTTATAGACCATGTTATGGACTTTTTCAGCTTCATCAATATAATTTCCGGCAGGAATTACAGTTATATTTCCATGCTTGTCTATCATGGCACGTCTGAAAACTACTGAAGAAACATGCCCCTCTCCCACTGCCCTAAAGCTAATCAGTACTCGAAGTTGGCCTTCTTCAAGATTAGTCTGGTCAGGATCGGGAACAATTGACGGATTGAAAAAAGCAGCCGATTCTATGGAATATTCATGCGTAAAATAAGAACCAATGAGTAGTTTGGTGTAATCGTCAAGTTTTTCATAATTACCGCCTGCTTTCTCAATATAAGCTTTTACCCTGTCACAATGTTTCAGTAGCTTTTTGGTAATATTTCTATGACGTTTTGAAAAATCCTGTAGCAGTGGAGAAATTAATCCAAAAACGGTTTCGTTATCCAGAAGTAATAGCTTTTTAAGGAGTTCAACAGCACGTTCTTCGCCATTGAAAAAATACCGGGCAATGACACGTCCGGAATCGGGATATACTTTTATAGGTTTTCGTTCAACAGACAATCTCATGGGCATTGTTTTAAAAAATTTTCGATGAAATATTAAGAGTATCCTGTTTTGGGATGAAAAAATCTTATCCCTAAAATACGATTTTTAATTTATACGAAAAGCACCTAAAATGCTAAAATTAACCCAAAACAAAAGCTCAAGAAGGCATTTGCAGTCAAAATTTTATAAGTTGCAGCCTTTATTTTTTATATAAGAGCTATAAAACTTAAAAGTTTTTTAATTTTAGCATGAATTTTGCAGAAACTGTTTATCAAAAAGTATCCATGAAATCTGTTGCTTTACTCTTTATTGTTTTTTTTACTGCTCAGATGTATGCTCAGGTTGACTATAACAAGTCGATTTCAATACCTTCTGCCAATACAAACAGTACGATGTCAATACCTTCTACAGAGTCGAATACTACTGTAGATCCAAATTTTGGTTTTACAATTCCCAAGTCGCTTCCAAAGTCAGATAAATATAAAGTTGGCGGAACCGATACGGTCAATTTTGGTCAGGGTAGCGAGCAATTTGCGAATCCAGGCGATAAATACACCAAAGAGCTAAATAAAAAAAGCGGAGGGGAATCACAGGTTGCAGTAAAAGGAAACCAGTATTTTGGTGATTTTAAAAATAATGGTGAATATGTAAATATAGTATTCCGCGACCACGGAGCTCCGGATGGCGACATGATAAAAATTTCAGTAAATGATGTTGTGGTAGTAGCTTCGGTTACATTAACTACTGATTTCAGAACCTTAAAACTACCTTTAAAACAGGGCTTTAACAGAGTTGATTTTGAAGCACTGAATCAGGGAACATCCGGACCTAATACGGCTGAATTTCATGTATTTGATGATAAAGGAACCCTTGTCGTAGCCAATCGCTGGAATCTGGCAACCGGTTTTAAAGCAACAGCTATTATTGTAAAAGAATAGCTAGCTATTGGCCAGCCATTCCCTCTTTAGCATAGCATATTGGAACTCGCTTCCCCAATTTCCTTTAAAAAAGATATTCTCTATAAAATGCCCTTCCCTACGAAATTTTAAGCTTTCTAAAAGACTTATTGAAGCAATATTTTCTGCATCTACCGTTTCAACTATCCGGTGTATGTTTTTAACGGCAAAAAGAAAATCCATAATCCCGGAAAAGGCTTCTTTTGCATAGCCTTTTTGCTGATGCAGGTGAGAAATTGTCATTCCAACTTCAGCAATGCGCTCATCAAAAGCGTCAAGTTTTATAGCACAATCTCCTATCAATCTTCCGGTTTCTTTGCTTTCAATGGCATATTGTACCCACTCACCTCTTTTCCCAAATAATTTATTTTCCTGTTTGGCTATAAATTCGGAAGCCTGTTCGCGTGTCATTACATCAAAACCCTGGTATTTCGTAACCTCAGGATTGGATCTGTATATGTGAAAATCATCCAGGTCATTTTGAGTAAGGTGTCTGATGTGCAATCGTTCAGTATGTATTGATAAAGTTTCCATTCTTAAAAATTTTCGTCCAAAGATAAAAAAGCTTTTCCCAAATTTTCAATAATATCTGAAGCTATAAAAGCTTGGTATCCGAGCGATTTTGAGCCAATGTCTGCTGTTAGTCCGTGAATATATACGCCAAGTATTGCTGCATCTTCCGGCGTATACCCCTGAGCTAATAAACCAGCTATAATTCCTGAAAGCGTATCACCGCTTCCGGCTGTCGCTAAGGCCTGATTTCCTGTTGAGTTGGTATATATTGTATTGTTCGAGATTATTTGCGTTGGCGCCCCTTTTATGACAATTATCCATTTTTTTGATTCGGCCAACTCAGTTGCCTTTTCAATCATCTCTTCTTCTGAACTCCAATCTCCAATAAGTCTTTGCAATTCTTTCCTGTGAGGAGTCAATATTGTCTGTTCCGAAACAAAATCAAACAGTTCCTTGCTTTTTGAAAGTATGTTGATTCCGTCGGCGTCAATCAATAGTCGCTTGTTGTTATCCTTTAGGAATTTTATAAATGCTTTTTGGGTTGTTTCGTGTTGGCCTATGCCCATACCTATTGCAATAGCATTGGGAATAATCTCAAATTCTATTTCTGAAATATATGCTTCTTCTTTATCGGTAATAACCATTGCTTCCGGAAATGAAGTCTGAATACTGGTATAGCCGCATTTTGGAATTAAAGCTGTTACCAAGCCACAGCCTGATTTTAAACTTGCTTTTGATGCCAGGATTATAGAGCCCATTTTTCCATAGCTTCCTCCAATAATTAGTGCATGCCCTTGTGTTCCTTTATGGGTCTGGACCGAGACAGGTTTGTAACGTTTGAGGATTTCGTGTTTATTAATAAGTAGGGCCTCCATCTGTGAATCACATTTAAAAAGATTTAATAAGCAATAAAGATAGTAATACCTGTTCAATTTATATTGCGGTTAAGAGAAAGTCATTACCGGCGAAGCAAAATTGAGAAAAACAGACCTGAAAAATATTTTTCTATTGTACTGAGTGTTAATACATTTTAATTTTTATGTAAAAAAAAGATAAAAAAACTTACGAAATAGTTGTAATTTATAGAATGATAAGCTACATTTGCAACCGCAAAAAAGGATAAGTTCTTACGAATTTATTAAGGAGAGGTGCCGGAGTGGTAACGGAGCAGATTGCTAATCTGTCGACGAGCAATCGTCGCCAGGGTTCGAGTCCCTGTCTCTCCGCTTTTTTTTTCGGGGTGTAGCGTAGCCCGGTTATCGCGCCTGCTTTGGGAGCAGGAGGCCGCAGGTTCGAATCCTGCCACCCCGACGGTATTGAAATAATGGACGCATAGCTCAGCTGGATAGAGCACCTGCCTTCTAAGCAGGCGGTCGAAGGTTCGAATCCTTCTGCGTTCACTAAGGCCCAAAAAGCCAAACAAAAATGTGCACACACAAGCTGTAAAAGCCTGTAGATGTGCATTTTTTTTTGTTTAAGCTTTAACCATTTGCCTTATGTTTATACATTCAGATCGGATTTTTGACACGCTTGTTGACACAAATAAAATTTACGTGTCATTAAAAGATAGATTCTACCTTAGAGAATACAAAAACATTGACGGAAAATCCCCGGTCATGCTTTCAATTACCGGTAACAAGAAAAGAGAAAGGATTCTCTTGGAAATAAGTGTTGTCCCGGAACATTGGCAAAGTGATATCCAGCGTGTAATTCCAAATTCAAAAGAGAACCAGGATATTAATTTGCTGCTGGACAATATCAAGTCCAAGCTTACCCATATAAAAACATCTTATAGACTGGCCGAAAGAGTCCTTACGCCCGAGATGTTGAGAAAGGAATTTATAAACGGTATGCCTCGTTTACGCTTTACGGCTTTTTTTGAAATGGCCCTGAAAGAAGAAAAAGTTATGATGAAGCAAGGTTCCTATAACAGACACCATTCAGTACTTAAAAAAATCAAGGAATACGACGATGAAATTACTTTTATGGATTTAGATCATGACTGGTTTAAAAAGTACAAAAGACATTTGACCAAGTTAGGAAATGCAAAAACTACTATTGCCGGAAATATGGCAAGCATAAAAAAATTTTTGGGGATCGCTGTGAAATCAGGAATCAAACTGAAAATTAACCTGGATGAATTGGAAGTCGGAAGCACAAAAGGAAACAGAACCAGCCTATCTCCTTTTGAGCTAAAAAGATTGGCCGATTACTATTTTTCCAATTATATAAATGAATCATACCGGCTAGTATTAGGCTATTTTTTATTTAGCTGCATGACAGGTTTACGTATTTCTGATGTTCAAAATCTGACACGCAGAAACTTTATGGATGGCTATATAACATTTATATCCCAGAAAACGTCTAAAGACCAATCAATTGCTTTAAATGATACCGCCAAAAAAATAATTGATCATGAACCATTGCTTTTTGTGAAGAAATTCGCTGACCAGCATATAAACGATGAATTAAAAAAAATCATGAAGTTTATTGGAATTAATAAAGTTGTCTCATTTCACGTTGCAAGGCATACATTTGCTACCAGTTTTCTTAGAGCTGGAGGAAAAGTAGAAAAACTTCAATTATTGCTTGGCCATTCAAGCTTATCTCAGACAATGATCTATGCGCATATAGTTAATGAAGATGCAAATTCAGAAATTTTTCTACTCGATAAATTATTTTAATGATGCTTCAGTTTCTATTTCTATTTCATAGTAGTTTTCATCAAGCTCATTTTTATTAATATTCTTGATCAGATGTATTTGATTGTAAGCAAATATTTTCTTTTTAGAATTCAAGCCCCTGATATTTTCATAATACTTTTTAAACTCCCAGATAAAATTTTGAGAATTAATCCTTCTTTCAAACCATTCTTTAAAATGGCGCTCATGTACTTTTGGAATCATTATCTCATCCGGATTTTTGGCCAGATTCAAACCTGAAGTCAGACCATCATACATAACAGCGAAAAGTTTTGATGTATCAGAGTCAAAATGATGAGCTGTCTGCACATTCTCCCTTAGCATCAGAGGTAACGGCAGAGCATTGATCATTATCTCGTTTGTTTTTTCATTTTTAACAAAGCTATTATTTGTAATTCCTGATGCGCTATGGAATACCGGAAGAAAAGTATAATCTTTGCTATCAGTTTCGTTAAACTGAAGTAGAAATGAAACTCCTTTATTGAATTTTCTTCGTGGCTGCTTAACTTCTGTATCAGATAGGTCAATAACCTCCCCTCTCTTAATTTCATCCTGAACAAAATTTACAATTGCCTTATTCCCTTTCGGCGTAAGATCAAGATTAAACCAATTTTTTAAAGTTGTGAAAAATTCACCAAAAGTCATTTCCGGAACCGATCGGCTTAAATCAACCTGATTAGGATTTATAATGGTTGGAACTGCTTCACCAGAAGTATCATGTAACCTAATTGGGTTAATGTCTAATGAAATAATAATCTCATCAGCAGAAGCGCCCTGGTAAGATTCTAATATAATTTCATTTGGAAGTATATCAACCAACGTTTCAAAAACAACATCAACATTTTTAGTTATAGTAAATCTAGAGCTTGCAAAATCTAAATTAACCTCATGATAAAACAATACCTGGTTTCTATACTTTATCCTAAAAAATGGTCGAGGGCCCAAATATGGAAACAGTTTCATTTTAACAGTTCCTACAATCCTATACTTTCCCGGATGTTCGATAGGATAAGTAAAATCAAACCTATAATACTGCATCCTGTGTATGTAGGGCGGTCGAATCAAAGTTATTTCTCCTGTATCTGTAAAGTCTTCAGACATTTTAAAAATATTGATTGGCTCTTGTTCATTTGTAGTGTAATATTCTACATCTGAATAGATACATATTTTTTTTATGCTTTCATCAGAAAGGACATCGCCTTCAAGTTCATAGCCGGCATCTTCAAACCCTTTTTTAAGTATATGCAACAGGTAGGGTAATGGCTGCATGATATTTCTGTTGTAAGTGATATCTTCTGTAATATCGACCTCGTTAATCAGAAATGCCCCATCTTTATAGTTATTGATAATTTTACCGAAGGCAAACCATATCTCTTCTTCAGTATTTATCTTGTCGGTATGTATTTGCGGAAAATTATAATTTACTACTGGCCATGTCTGCGAAATAATTCCTGCAGCATGAGTGTATATGTTATCAACTTCAAATTTATCCAAAGGTAATTCAGACAGTCTTTTGCTAAAATTCGGAAATTCATCGAAGCCAAAAACTATAGATACAGATAGGCTAGACTCGAATTCTTCTACCTCAAATATTGCAGTGAATTTTTCATTCTTCTCAAAATAATACCCATTAAACATTGTTTCGATAGTCCTAGAATTAGGAAAACTGATATAACCCAAAACCTTATCTATGTCAGATGTCAAGGTTATTTCAAAAGGCAATGTTCTTTTTGCAAAAATCCTATCCGTAAACCAGAAGTTTTCCTCCATAGTCGTTACGTCGTAACTTGACAAATCAAGTTCGAAATCAGAACAAACAAATTTCTTCATCGTATTCTCTATTAATTTGAAATTCTAAATCGTATGATATCAGCTCTAAATCACTGTCAGTTGATGTTAAGCTTTTAGTTACAGATACAAGCTTTATAAGTTTGTCATCATAATAAAGCCAGGCTCTTTTACTTCTAATTAAACTTTCAATCGTTGGAATGTCAGATTTCATTATAAAGCCCGTATTTATTGATAGCTTTGATATTTTAGTATTATCAATAGACTTGAATAATTCTACAATCTTTTGGTATAAAGTTTCAGTTTTAAACTCAAAATCTGATTTGAGAGAATATTTACCGGTACAAACAAATGCTGACTTTAATAAATATTCATCCTCCCATATTATCATATTAGACTCAATGCCGTCCGGGAAAACAATAAATGTTTTTACTAGAAAATGGCTTTCGGTTGAATATACGAAATCAATAACATCACCTGGTGTAACTTCAAGATTTGAAAAATCAATTTTTTCACTGTGTATTCTATCTTCCGCATAAAAACTATAATTCCTTATAGTTTCGCCATTTTTTTTGACAGTTACATTTCTTGATCCTGAAGGGCCCAAAAGGTTTAAAAATTGAAAACTGTTTGCCGTTACCCTAGTAAAACCAGAATTAATATTCAATATCGCATATCCTTCAGAAGTGTTACCGGGTGTCAAACCGGCCGCAAATAAATACTCTGGAGTCGTAAAGCTTCTTATGACTTCATCGTTTACCAAATAACATTCTTTAAATTCGATAGTTACACGGCTTAATTTATATTGGTTGTTTAATTCGGGATCTATTTCTACAGCTCTTTTCATTAAACGATGAAGTCCTTTCCCTAAATTAAACTCTTGTGCTCCTTTGAAAATTGGAATTTTAAGCGGGATCACTTCTAGATTTTCAACATTCGTATAAAAGTCATAGATGTAAGCGCTTATCAAAATATCGAAATATGTCTGATCATAAGTAGTATTGAATTCTATAAATTTTTTATCCAATGTAAAATTAACACCTGAATCATAAGGTATTGTGATATAATCTTGCAAATTATAATTAACTGTAATTGTAATGGCTGAAGGTATTCCGTTTATGGTTGCTGTTAAAATTACAGAGCCAACATACTCACCACCGGCCATGTTTGCAGTAGGAACCGGTATTACTAAAATACCGTTTTCGGTTTCGCTTACGATTAACCATGGCGAAGATTGAAAAGCAAAAGTTTCTACACAAAAGACAAATACAAACTGTTCAGTAGGCTCAATATGTCCTTTTACTGCAGTATAAAATAGTTCTCTTGGAAATGCATCAAATTCGATTGTGTTTAGCAATGTAACCCTAATTGGTATTATTCCGATCTGGGATGAATCTTTTAGGACTGTAACAAAGGAATCCAAATCAGAACTTTCAACAGCCTCGTCAGTATCAAAATAATCAGACAGACATAATTTTACAACTCTTGCACCACTACCGGTAGCCTTATAAATCAATTGTCCTGCTATTTCTTCAGATGTTATAATTACACTCTCATCTTCTGAAGTCAAAATATACTTATCCCTCGCAACAAGCTGCCAAGAAGCGCCCGAAACAGTTATTGGACTAGAAGCAAGCGGCGTATTTTGATAGTGTGTAATATCTAACCTATTTGGAGAATAGGTTATCGTGTTTTCTTGGTACACATTCAAGGTTACAGTGTGGGTATAATCAGAAACTTGAATCCATTGATTAGATGAGTTTTTTCCTTCTATAAAGAAAGAGAGCTTTGCTACGTATGTTCCGGGAGTTAATAAGCCAACATTTTGGATATACATGCCAACTAAACTGGAATATCCATTTTCTGTTAAAGGATTTGGAGCTGATGCATTAAAACTAAATCCTGTACTCGTAACATTCAGCCAATCGGTTGGAGGCGCTGCACCAAAGTAAGTTTTGTAAGTTACAATTCTGAATTGTGTAAACTGTGATGTTGCCGGTAAGCCTATAACATCCTTAACTTTTATAGTTTTATATTGTGGATATAAAGGCACGATACCAACTATAAACCATGTGAAATTTGTTTCTCCAGGCACAGGGGACCAATCTTGATAAGTCGGCTGATCAAATGTTACATAATTGTTAGATAGAATTCCAATTTGTGTACTCATAATGTTTCTGTTGGTATTTGTGATACTTGTTGAACAGGAAGGTTTTCATATTTGCCAATTAATAAAGTTTCTGAAGTAAACCAGACTTCAATAAAAACCTGCTTGAAATAGATCAAAGTTCTATTTTTATAATGTACGATACCGGTAGCAGATGGCGATATTTTAGCTGCATTTGCTTGATAATACTGAAACATATCTAAATCTTCAGTAATAAAAACAACGTTGTTTATTGGAGTCTCTAATTCTTCCTGCAGGTTTTTGGAAAGCCTTCCGGATAGTATAAATTTATCGGTGTATTTTACATCACCTGAAAATTCTTGAGTAACCTGATCGAAAATCTGATCACATAAAATATTGGCTATTTTACTGGTTAGGATAGCGTAATCTGTAAAGTATGTATTCATTAGACTTGAGATTTTTTTCTGTTATCTTCCAATCTTTTGAGGGCATCCCTCAATTCTTTTATTGATTTGTAATCTTTTGAAGATACAACCGCAGTCAAACCACTTTCTTTAATATCCCGCATGAGTTCAGTATTTTCAGAAAGAAGTTTAAACATCATCATAAGCAGCTGATCATTGCTTCCTGAAGAATTTTCAGGTTTTGGATTATCAGGGCCTGTGTAAAGCAGCCCATCTTTGTAGTAGCCATTTTCAAAGCCTTTAATTCCGCGAAGTTCCCTTATCAACGAATCTTTTAAATCTGGATTCATTTTTGTCCAGGCTTTATTATCAATTACCATTTCAGGTTTATTTCCTTCTCCGGCAAGAAAATAGGTAGGCTTCTTTACCATTCCGGATTTTGTATTTCCACCAAATGAAGCTTTAAAGGTTTTTCCATCCTGTTCACGCTTTACGAATTCCGGATAAAGCCCTTCTTCATATCCTTTAGCTGGTAGAGGTGTTGCCAATATAGTTCCCAATTGTAAAGCTCCCATTGCTCCAACAAGACCTGCCAAAGCAAAGTTAAACGGGGTCCAAGGTTTATTCCCTAATGCTCCCACAACCGCCATAGCAGTTCCGGAAATTGCTGAAGCAATCGCAATTCCTTTTTCCCTTTTGGCCTGTCTGTATGAAAGATCAGCTTTTCTTTTTTCAAGGTCCTTATCCAAAGCATCAATACCCCTTTTGTATTGTACCTGGTTTATATAGCCATTATCTAATTGCTGTTTTAGGCGGCGTTTTTTGGCATCCGACGATTGTTCAAATTTTCTAAGTTGTGCCTGTTCATTAGCGGTAACAAACTGATTGTATTTGCCCCACATTTCAGTTAAGGCCGAAACGGTAAATATCATTTCTTCTATCCCAAACTTACCAGCGGCCAGATTATCATAAAAAACCTGCCAATTGTCTGCAGTAAAACCTAAGATGTCTGTTTTTTGAGAAATGCCCAAAGCCACAGCGTTGCTTTCAGAATTTTGCTTCCCAAGCAATTCATTCTTTTTAGCAATAAGCTCGCTTAAAGTCAATCCAATTTTTGCGGCTTCAGCTGTAAAGTCCTCAACTTGTTTCGGAGTCAATAAGGAGAGGTCTATTTGATCGAGTTGCCCCTTTTTAACTATTATGTCGAATTTTGCAAGTAGATTGTTAAGGTGCTTAGTTTCTTCATCTATTTCTCGCTTATTAAATTCTTTCTGAAGAGCTTCTTTAGCTTCTTCCAGAGTCTTAATTTTTGCAAGCTGTCTAATCGACAGTTTCTTACGAAGTATTTCCCTTGCTTCAGCAAGTGTTGAAATCGAATTTAGTTCGTTGTTAAATTCAGTTTGGCGTAAGATTTTAGCTTTTTCGTATGCCTCCTGGTCTTTTTTAATTTTATCAGATGCTCCTTTTTCTTCGATTGTAGACATCCTGACCAGGTGCAATTGTTCTTCAATCTCTATCTGATCATTTATTTCCTTGTTTTTTTCCAGCATCATTTTTCTGATGCTTTCTAATGCTTTGACTTTTGGAGAATCACCGGCTTTTTGGGCTTCAGCAATCTGCTTATCAATCTTTTCTAATTTTTGCTTGTCAATTATTTCATTTTGGAGTTCCAGCAGTTTGTATTTATGGTTTATTCTCTCTTGCTCCATTTCTTTTTCATAGCCTTCTTGCATCAGGGCCAATCGATCTTCTTCAGTTTTTCTTCTCAGTTTCAAAAGATCATCTGCAAACTTTTCTTCATCCTTCAGGTAACTATCGTTATATTTTTTCTTTTTTTCGTCTGCAGGAATATTGATATTTTTCTTTTCGTCTTTTGGTTTTTCCAAATCTTCAACAGTAGCTTTTAGCAGATCGCCTTCTAAAGCTTCCATCTGTGCTTTGATTGTTGCCAATTCTGATTCTTTTTCATCAATACCGAATGCCTTTACATATTGGGCGACTAATCTATCCCAGTTTTCCTTATCAACCATCGATAAGCCCGTAGTTTTGTCCTTACGAGCATTCGGGAAGAAGGTCTTCAGAACATAAGCTTCAACATCTCTACGGGTTTTTATATTATCACGTTCAGGGCTATTTCCTTGTCCAGTAATCCTAGACATAAAAGAAGCAAACCCGTTTTCATAAGCACGGGAAGTTCTATTTTCAACTTCGAGTTGCTGTTTGGCCAACTCTTCAAATTTTGATTGTGCTGCTTTAGCCCTGGCATTCTTATAAAGTTCGTCAGTGTATTTTTTAAGAATGTTAGTCCCCTCCATCATTTTCAGGTTCTCTAACGTAAGAGTGCCAATATAGTCCGGTATAATTTCATTTAACCTTTTAATGGCTTTTTCTCTCGTTTCCTTCTGGATAGTCTCATCTTTGG
Organism: Flavobacterium sp. 38-13; assembly: GCF_001899155.1. Taxonomy (NCBI): domain Bacteria; kingdom Pseudomonadati; phylum Bacteroidota; class Flavobacteriia; order Flavobacteriales; family Flavobacteriaceae; genus Flavobacterium; species Flavobacterium sp. 38-13. The sequence continues at coordinate 113,686 of NZ_MKVG01000004.1, read as the reverse complement.
CCACCTTTACAAGCATATCCAATTCATTTCTTTCTTTTGCTATGCTTTGTGTTGCTTCGAGGTGTACTTCAGCTAAAGTCTTTTCAACTTGGGCTGCCTTAGAAGCGCTTTCAGAAAATGCAACATAGGCTACACCAACAGCGGCAACTAAAGAAAGTAAAAGCCCCCATGGAGTAGTTTTCATTGTTGCCGTCATTATTCTTAAAGCTTGAGTAGCTCCTCTTATATTACCGGTCAGCAACATTGTAGCTCCTGCCCATAATTGGGTAGAAACTATCGCAATTCCTTCAGATATTGCCCTGGCTTTAACTGCCAAATTGTAAAGCAGTTGGCCTTGTGTGTTACGTGCGGTCCATAATACAACAAGTTTCTGCCATGCTACGTTGGTAACCAATGCGGCCGTAACCACAGCTATTGATTTTGCAATGAAAACTAAAGTGTTACGCCATTTTCTTCCTGATCCGTCCACATCGTCAGTTGCTCCAACCAGTTTAGCAAACCATTCTACCGAGGAAGCAAGCCAGTTCACAATAGTTTCTGATGAAAATGCGGCAATAACCTTTTTCTTTAATTTTTCGAGTGTAGCGGCTAAATTGTTGTTTTTAATATCAAATTCATTTGTCAATGATGTAGCTTCATTCATTGACTTACTAGCTAAATCAATCTTATCCCTGAACAGATCAATATTTTTAGATGCAGCTCCCAACACCATTTTAACCTCGTTATCATTTAGCTTCAGATAATCGAGTACCTGAGCCAGATCGGTTGCGTCCAGTCCCTTTAATGATTCTGCGAACTGAAGGAAAAATTCATTAGGATCAGTATTAAGAAGATCCTTTACCGATTTCTCCGATACGTTCATGACTTTTGCAAATTTTGGAAAGTCTCTCGAAGCAATAGAAATAACTTTACCATAATTGTTTCCTGCAAGCTCAGCCTGTAAACCGGATTCTTCAAATGCAGCGCCTAAACCTAGAGCTTGCGCAACTGATGGTTTAAGTGCGTCCGGTAACGAGCCTACCCTAGTGACAAAAGCAGCTATATTAGCTTCAGTTGCATTTCCATCGGCGCCCAAATCATTAATGGCTGAACCGACAGCATTAAATGCAACTTCTACTTTTACATTTTTTATTTCTTCATATAACCCTTTGATTTTCCCTAATTTATCAGCGACCTCTTCAGGGCCTCCTTCAAATGAATCCCCTAATGCAACGGAAGCTTTATCCATAACCTTAACGAAATCTGATATCTCATCCTTTGCAATCCCAATTCGACCACCAACTTCAGCGATACCCAGTAAGTCGATCCTTGAGGTTCTAGTCTGAAACAAACCAAAAGATTTTGTCAATGCGTCGACTTCAGCTTTTGTCATTCCAGTAGTTTTCTGGACATTTGATTGGGCGTCTGCCAGCTTACCATTCCAATCAATTACTTTTTGAACTGATAGCACAATACCGGTTAATAGAGCAATAAACGAAGCCCCTAAAGCCGCATATCGGTTGTAACTGTCAGCAAACGAACCTAAAGTATTGCGGGCTGTTGTTGCCCGCCCGTTTAATTCTGCTATTCTCGCATTAACATCATTAAGTTCTGACCTATATCGAGCGTAATCTTGTGATCCTGGTAAAAGATTCTGCAAGGTATTTCGCAACATCGTGGCCTTACTTCTCAATTGTGACATAGTAAGACCGGTCAGGCCGATTTCCTTTTGAAGTTCGGCCATCTTGCTTTTGTTTTCAGCTATGGCTTTTGAATTTGCTTGCATCAAAGAGGTTATCTCTTTGTATCGGGCACTCTCTTGTTTTCCTTGCTTATCTAAACGCTGTTTTTCAAGCCGTAAGCTTGCATTTTCTTCATTTAGCTTACGGGTTGCTTTTTCTAATTTAAACAATTGCTGTTGTGCCGAGTCTCCTTCAATGATAATTGAAAGCTTCATAATCTCATCACTGATCGTCTTTCCCATCCTTACTGATTTTCAGTAAAATTGGTGTCTTTATTGATCATAATCTGTGACATTAAAAAAGGCTCCTAATGGAGCCTCTTTTAAATTAATTCAAAAACATTTTCGTCTAATTCAGACATTACTTCCTGATCATCATCAACCAGATAAAGAGTCTGTCCTTTAAGCTTCCATAAGCTGCCTATTTCAACCGAAACACCCTCACCGAATACTTCTTTCTTGTTTCTATAAAGGTTGTCACATTCTACAGCCAAAATCAACTGATCATAATTCAGTTCATTTTTTTGATAAGCTAAAAAAACATTCTTGTCGGCGAAGAGAAGCTTTTTTGAAAAAAAAATTTTTAATGGCACAGAAGTAAATGGGGTTTTACTTTCTGACCAAATCAGACCAATCGCATCACGAAGCGATCTGTCTGAAATACCAAGCCTATTGCCATCCACATAAAGAACGGAAACAGGCCCCGATTCCGGAGCATTACTGCTTTTTAAATTTTCCTTTTGCATAGTAGAAAATATAAATAGCGGAAGCGGCCTTTAGGGTTGCAAAACTATTCAGAGAATAGACTTACAGCCTTTCGGTTTAATCTGCGACCTCTTAGGTAATACCTTGGACCGCTTCCTATCGTTAAAGTTTTTTTCGAGTTTATCTCGAATAGTTTTGCAGGGCAAATATAAGATACATTCTAATACAACCAAAAAAAAACCGCCAATCGGCGGCTTCTATATTTATTTATTGATGAATTCATTGAGTGAAAAATATATCCGGTTAACATCGTTTAGAAAAGACTCCCGAATTTTTAAATACATCTTACCGGTTCTCATCCGTCCTTTACTATCATAAAAATATTCCGGTATTCTTTGTCGATACATTGATACATCAAAAATGCGGTAACTCCAGCTCTCATCATTTATATCAATTTCAACATTGTAATCGTAGTCATAGGTTGTATTTCCCATATACTTGAATGTAAAAGAAGAAGTGGCCGCAATTCTGATATATGATCCTTTTTCTTCTGCTTTTAGAACATTTGCCGGCTCCCTGAAGGTTCTGTTTATCCATGATTTAACCCTGTCATGTATTTCACTTTTTGAAACTCCTGAAAGTTGATTTTCGATTTTGGGAAACCCATCTACGTTCATTTTTAAGCTGTCGATTTGGGAATTCATGTTAAAAAAAATGAATAAAAAAGCAAGAGAATAATAATTTTTCATCCTAAAAAGTTAAGGTTAGTAGGTAAATTTAAAAAAATAAATCGGTTTGCTAAATTTGCAAAATGCATATATTATATAATATCAATATTAAAATTATAGGAGATATCTGGGAAAATCAAATCTATCACGATAATATGATAGGAAGTTTTGAATATTCGCTAAAAATGCTCTTGAATACTCCGCATTACGATGGATTGAGAGGTAATTTGAATTTTAAATATCATGCAGATACAAGAAAATTTGAAATAGTTTCATTCCCGGAGAAATATGATGGCAAAATCAGGTATCTCATTGATATTAATTCTGTTTTCCGAAAGAAATTCTTCTAGTCAATGTTTCTTAACTTCTCTTTAATTTCTTCAGTAAAACCAAAATGCAATTCCTTGATTATATTGTTGTAATGCCCCCAAATTATGCGGTTATGGATAGGATGTGATCTTTTTTTCTTGATGCCTTCTTTTGTCCTTCTGGTTTTCATATCAACAAACCTATGTTTTTTAAGGTGCGTGTATTCTAAACCATCTGTACTGACTGTAAATCCCCTGCCATCATACCAGTCGTTTGCCTCAAACCCTCTCGAAGAAAGATAGTTTCGTTGTGCCTTATCGATATCCACCTTAGCTTCCTGCATGACGCTTTGGATGAATCTTTTTTTAAGAATACTATCGTGCCCGTTATTATCTCTCTGATCTAATAAATCCATCTCACTTAATTCTAATTTCAATTTTCCCTAATTGGTACAGAACATTAAGCTTATCTCCAAATGAAGGCTGGCTTTTATTATTTCTCCATTTGTAGATCACGAATTTTGAAATTCCATCCAGCTTTTCAGAAATCCCCCTTTCATTGATGGCCGAGCTGAACATATCTTCAATTTTTTGCTTATCCATTTTTAAAAATTTTTCTCAATTTAAGAAATTTAAAGATTACTATCCAAATTAAGCTCTATACTCCAGCCATTACATGAACTTAATTTCCAAACAGGCTTTACAGAAATCGAGTTTTCTTTTAACCAGGTTAAAAAGTTACAGAACATTCCAGAATGGTTTGATTTATCTTCTATCAACTTATCTACAAATGCCTTAGCTTTTTTCTGAGTATTAACAAAAATATCAATGTATTGCTCTCTCTTTATATCGGAATAATCTGTTTTGTCCAAAATAAAAAACATGAGACTGTTATCCCATTTTGCATTATCTTCAGAACCACTCAGATCAAACTGCGGCATAACCACGATTAAAAAAGAATTTTCTTTGCTTTTTCTTTCTTTGAGAACAGTATTAAGCTCCTCATTATCTAAAACAACTGTCGTGTAATTAAATAGTTGATCATTATTTTCATCTTTAAGCGATGTCATTATCTGAGATACATAATCACGTAGTTTATTTATTTCTAGCATTTTCTTTCTGTTTACGTTCGATATCGTTTTTTCGTAATTCATACATCCGCACAATTACTACCCAAAAATTTGATGACCTTACCTGGTCCAATGTGCCAAAAGTCCCGCTTTCTGCAAGCGTGAAAGCTACTGAATCCATTCCGATTCCCGGAAAGTTGCCAGTTCCAATATCATCTTTTTTCTCAGCTTCAAAAAGTATTGACAGATCAAGTTCCTGTCCACTCCATAAAACTGAAGAACCTATAAGGTATTTTTGAAAACTTGCAAAATATAAAAAAGCACCATAGACAAATCCGAATGGTGCATATTTGAAAGCTTCAGCTCTTCTTTCTAAATTCTCCGACAAATACGGTTTTCTTCGCTTAGCTCCAGATGAAAAAATTTTGCATATAATGTTCGTTTTTTCCCTATATAATATTCCAGACAGAAGATAGAGAAGGAAAATATCTCCTGTTGCATGAAAATCATGGAAAATACGTAATGCATCTATATATTCACCAAAAGTCAAATCCCGAAATCCATCTTCCGGACCAAAATATTTTTTTGTCAATATTTTTATCTCAGGTACAGGGTTATTGATATAATCCTGCTTGATAACCTGCTGACCATCTGTTACATCAAAAAAATTATTTATGTACTCAGACAAAAAAGCGATGTTCGAAAACTTCAAATCATCATCAATGCCAAATGGAGATGATTTTGGCTTCATTTTTAAAAGCTTGTAGACGGAATGAACACAAAATTCATCAAACCCTATTTCGTTACTCTGATATCGAAATATGAGTTCACTCATCTCAATATATTGTCTCGAATCGCATTCCGATAGTTTTTCTGGAAAATGTAACTTCAGAGATTTTTCAGGAATAGAAATGGTTTTCATCAGATCAGCTCTAATTCATCGTTTATTTTAACGCCAAGCTCCTCCATACTTACGCCAAATTCAGCCAAAACCCTTTGCTTAATTTCAGTATTATTTCTTCTTTCTTTTGGGATATACTTTGAATCAGCATCGGTTCTAAGGTAGGATTTTACCATTTTAATGATGTTCCCTTTTAAAATAACTTTATTAACCTCACGTTCACGTAAGGCTGAATCTAGTTTTTGGTTTATCTCAGAATATTTCTTGATCTTGAAATAGTTCCTTAGATAGTAGAAAAATTTAGCGGTTTTTAAAATGATTCTTTTCATTATCGATTATGTTTATGTTGAAAAATATTTATCTCCGTAATTAAGCCCAGGCATGATATCACTATCAGGTTGGATGATTGGTTCCGGGAGCATCAAATCTTGAATTTCTCTTAAAACCTTTGCTTTATCAGCTTCAAATGCTTGTTGTGCCGCTATCGGCTCAGACTTTAAGGATGGTTTTTTTGATTGTGTTGTTTGCCTATCGCTTGTATAATGTTGAAGAATCCCTTCAGGAAGAAGCTGTATTGAAAATCTTGTCATTGCCCAGGCTAAAGCAGAAAACACAGTTGCCTTTCTGATTAATTTCAAAAGCTGCAAATCTTTTTCATCTGCGATGTTCTCTGAAGATTTAATTTTTTCTTTTAGGCTGATAAATTTTGCTGCCCCAATTATCGGCCTTATATCATACTGTTCACAGTCTTCTAATCCGGGAGAAAGTTTAATTAATAAAAGCCTTGATCTTATCATAAACACTTTGTCAAATTCATCAACTGTCCTAACAAACAAATCGTGACTGGCTTTAAAAGCAGCACTCGATCTCCACAAGTCGAGTAGTTCTCCCTGCGGTTGACTATCAAGGAACTTAATTAGATCATCTAAGCCTCTATAATATCTCTTTTCCATAGCCTGGTTATCCCTGTCTATCATCCATTCAAATGGCAATTTCACATTACTGTCAGTACGCATTTTTCTGCCATCATTTGTATGCGCAATATCATTCGATGGTGCAAGAAGTCTGTACGCATTTATAGCTATCGGATACCTTACAGAATAAATAAATTCTTTATTTTCTTCAGCTATTTCACCTTCATTATACAAATCAACTGCCTTTTGGTATATTTCTCTGCCAATAAGATCAATTACATCATTCGTAGCAGTTCTCAAATCAGGAATAAGATTTTTAATCTTTAAATCAACATCCACAAAACCCAATAATTCCTTGAGCTCTTCACTGTCCTCGATATCTGTTTTAAATAATAGTTTCATCTGATGTTTTTTAAAGTTTCTATGCGGCGTTTTTTATTCTTTTACTTGAAGTTATGTCCTCTTCTTTTTCTGGCATTTCATGATAAAAGCCAAGTTTTAACTTCAGTTCAGGAAAGTTTGCCTTTATTGCATAATTAATAGGTTTCATAATTATCATTTCCGGAATGTCTACGCCAGTCAGCAAGAAATTTTTAAGCGCATAAAGCTGTTCGGAACCGCTGTCGCTTTTACCCGTTTCAGAAACATTCCCAAGGGCGCTATGCAAGCCAATACCGGAAGACAGAGCATGGTCGGCTCTTTGTGAAATCTTAATTTGTGCCTCTACAAAATCTTTTATATTCTGATCAATAACCTTTATTTCCCAACCATGCTCTATGAGATTTGTTCCATCAACTGTGAAAGTTTTGGTTGTATGCAAATACTTTCCAGTATTCTCGTCTCCAGATAGGACTTCTGCAATCTTTGCCAGGAATTTATTCTGATATTCAACAAGCATACTACTTGTATAAGTCTTACCCTGAAGAGTGCAATTTGCCTTCATCTCGTTTTCTTTTCTTTCCCAAAATGCTTGAGGAGAAATGATGTGATATTTTAAGTTTATTGAATTTTTTGATAGAGCCTTAAAAATTAATGGTACAGCTGTCGATCTATTAAGCCACTCTAGTGAGCCATAAATATCTGGTACAGTATAGAAATCCGTACAGAAACTATACATATTTGAATAGAAAATCGAATTTCTGTAGCCAAATGGATTGTTATAATCAAATAACGGATATACCTTATAATCCAATAATGAATTTACTTTCTTAAAAGACCAATCAGTCTGTATTGCATGAGTAGGATTTATAGAAGTTGATGCTTTATGTTTGGCAAGGCGATTCCTGTCAATCATGCAGTGTTCTAATTTGGATATAAAGTTTTTGCCAATCCTATTGCCTTTTGAAAGAATAAATTTAGTGAAAACACCTTCCATGTAATTATAATCGGTGGCACACGATAAAAGGTATTTTTCGTAATCCCAACTCTCTAACCACTGCTGTATTGTTTCATTTCTAACCCATCTCCTTATTGGCTTGCCTTTTTCACTTATTTCTTCTGTATACAACATAGGCCCAGAACCCCAAAGCAATTGAGTTTTCTTTTTAATTATACCAGGAGCAATGTAGTTATTCTGAATAACCTCTTTGATAATATCCGGAAGATCGTTATTGCTGCCATAAGGGTAAACATAGTAATCCCCTATGAAGTTATATTGATTGTTCCAATCAAGGTTATTTGATTCTCCTTTGAATTTATAGAAGTCTCGAGGTACTTCACTTACCTGGTAAGTAAAAGCTACTTGTTCTGTCTCAACAATGGCATCTCTGCCAACATATTCTATACCCATCTTTAAGGTTTTACGTTACACCCATTGAACTTTAACAATAATGGCATATAAAACCATCTGTCTTTATCATGCTCATTAACATACCCTATAAGAATGTTAGACTTGTCACTCTGGTCATTCCTGTAGCCCATGCGAAGCTGGGCATTATGTACATGCCTTATACCGTCACTCATTCCTTTGGTGGAATTGTAGGTCATAAAGCTGAAGGAAAAAGGAACACCTACTTTGGTTAAAGCCCTCATGCGCTTGATGGCGTCAAACAGTTTAATTTCGTTAGCCAATGTAATTACCGTTTTAATTGATGTACAATGATACTATTAACAACATTACTATGGTGTGACATCTGGGAAGTCAATGAAATAAGGTGTCCTGCGGACGGGTGGTGGTGGTGCGCCGTCATATCTCTCAGCGATAGACATAAAGGTAATCACATTTTAGTTTTTGAGCGGGACGGTGAAAAGCATGAAACAAACATCGAATAAACCCATTTAAAAAGGGTTTATTCTTTGTTTTTCAGCGTTTTATATTTTTATTTTTTTTTTTTAAACCATCAATAATGACTTTTTATTTTAAAATATTATCCTGTTTAGAATCATTCTTTTTTCATTTTTTTTGATTGAAAAGCTCTTTTTTTTACTATAAAAGTTGTCGTTTGACTACTTTTTTTGTATCTTTAAGTATTGAAAATCACTTAAATACAAGTTTATGAAAGCAAAAGTAATTACCAAAAAAGTAGGAATCGAAAAAAATTCTTTACCACAAAACGTTAGAGCAGTAATAGCCGAAAAAGTAACAGACACTGCAAAAAACGAAATCATTAACAAAGTAGTTGTAGAAACTTCCACAGAGACGGAAAACAAAATAATTCCGCTACAACAAGAGCAACCAGTTACAAAAGAGACAGTTTTAAACACAGTCTCACAATTTGTTGTGCCTATGCCGACCGCAGAGGAGAAAATTATTAAAGTTAAGCAATTTGAGGCTCTATCAGAACGCTATCAATTGCTAAAGGAAAAATCAAACGATTTAAGGCTTTTTGAAGCAGGTAACGACCAAACAAACGCTAAAATTATGCTTATTAATTCAGCAGGTTTCCAATTTGAAGTCAGAAATTCAAAAGTTATCGAAAAGGTTCAAAACTGTATGCAAGAAGAACTTGACAAGCTTTTACATATTGCACAAGAAAGAGTTTTAAACTTCACTTTGTAATAATTAAACAAAAACCCCTAATGGTCGAGATTAGGGGTTTTAAATCACTTAAATATCAAAGCCATGACGCATTCAATATCTAACATCAACAAAACTACATCTTTTAAATTAAGCGACAAAGTTTTTAGCCTTTTACATTCCAAAGGCTATTCTTCAATTTTCAATTATACCGATTACGATTATTTCAAAAAGAAGGCAAAAAACGCATTCAACAAAGCGCAAGCTATAGCGGAAATGTTTATTGAAGAAAATAACATCCAATCTGATTATCAAGAATACATATTTTAATTTATATACACCATGAGAAATAGAGAAGCATATTTGCAACGACGAAAACAATTGAAAGAATTAAGCAAGCTTGCAAAAGCCAGGATTGAAACTGACTGTGAAGGAATGACAGTAAATGAAGTTTTAGTAAATGAATTTTACACTTCAAAAGAGCATCAAGAATTTAATACCCTTTTTGAATGGAATAACAAAGGGTATAAAGTTAAAAAGGGTTCGCAGTCCTTTTGTGTTTGGGGTTCTCCAAAATTAAGGAACAGCGATAAAGAAGCCGAAAAAAACAACTCCGAAGAAGATGATACAGAATTTTACCCGCTTTGCTATCTGTTTAGTAATGCCCAAGTCGAAAAAAGATGATAAAAAATAAAGATGTTCCAAAGGGGTTAAAAGATTTTAACTCCTTTTTTTATGAATTTAATCATAAGTATGACCTGAATACTATTTTTGATGACCTTTTATCACTTATTATTTGTGCTATGGCAAGAGGAACCGAAGAACCACGCTATTTTGAAATAATAAAAAAATACTCCCGTCCTGAGCTTGATATTTTTTGTAAACTTTTCGGGGAGCTGATGCTCTACTATGATAAGAATATAGAATTAAACGGATGGTGCGACCCATTAGGCGAGTATTATGAATGTCTGGCAAGCAATTACAAAAAATCAAACTTCGGGCAATTTTTTACTCCCCCAGATTTATGTACGATGATTGCACAAATGTTAATCCCTTCAGATGATTTTGGAAAAAAAATAAATGATCCCTGCTCAGGAAGCGGACGATTAATTTTAGCGGCAAACTATATAAGAAGCGGGAATTATTATGTATGTCAGGATTTAGACCCAATTTGTTGTAAAATGACTGCTATAAATTTATGCTTTCATGGCATTAATGCCGAAATTCATTGTATGGATACTTTGATGATGAGCAAACCCTCGTTTTCTTTAGCTACAAACCATAATTACTGGAAACACAAGGTAAAGTCCATTTTATACTATCCAAGCGCTTAAAAGCCTTAAAATTGGCTTAAAACCAGCCGTTTTTACAAAAAATTTCCGCCCTACGGGGCGGAGATTTGTGTTTTTTCTTTCTTTTCTTTGGAAAATGCTACACATTTTAATAAAATCCCGGATCAGAAGATGTATATAATCCAGAAGTATTTACCCTGTCCACAAAATCACGCCTATATATCAAATATTTAAAAGCGTCTGAATAGTTTGTAGAAAACATCGGCCTAAGATGTAAAGCTAAGCTTTCAGAAGATTTGTCCTTATGGATCGTCTTTGAACCGGATATCGAAGTCTTGATTTTGATTTTAGTCAGTTCAAGTGATGATTTAAGGCATTTGCATTGAAACTTATCAATTTTCAACTTGACAAGATTCGGACTTGTTTCTCCCATCAAAGCTTTTGCAAAATTATATTCCTCTTCCTGATAAATTGTAGACTGGTTCAGCGACATAAGATTAACCACCCAACCTGTACTTACGCCGTCCTGAAATTCTATTGCGTTTTTTAAAGCTGTCGCCCAATCCCTTTTTGTTTTTTGATTTTGATTACCGGACCTGTCATAGTATAAATCTAAAACTTTGTACTCGTGATGCTTAAAAAAATTGACAAATTTCTTTCCTAACTGAATCTCATTTTCCGGAGCCAGCGTGCAAAATTCTTTTAGGATATACAAATAATTGCCACGTGTCTGGGCAGGAATAAGACTGCACATATCACCAAAATCAGCACCCGCCTCAAGCTTCTGTTTCCGATCTAGGTATCGTAAAGCAAGACAAGTTTCTTCAATCTCATCTGTCAAGGTATACTTATCATAAAACGAATTTATGATACCATCTTCATAGAAATGATGCTCTCCCAGATTCCCGTAAAACTTTTCTCCTTTCTTCAGATTAACTTTTAATGATAAAATAGCGCTCTTGAACTCTTCAATACCTAATGCTTTAAGACTATCAGAAAAATAACCTTCAGTAAGGATATCCACATTTACCAATGAACTGACAACATAAAAAAATGTAAGGTCCTTTCGCACTCTAATCCATTTTTCAGTCCAACGACCCAAATTGCTTTTCAATTTCTCAATCGAGTTATAATCACCAATCTGTTTGCATGCCAGGATCTGTTTTTTTATCTCATTAACGACGAGACCAACTTCAAGGGCCAGACGTACCTGGTCCATATTCATATTTTTCTCATCATTCAAAATCCAATCATCATCACCGTCAATAATGTTTGGCATATCAGTAGTGAATGTTGAACCTCTGTAATAGACTGAGTGGCCAAAGATTGTATATTCACCTCGAATGGCCGGCATTAATTTCTTCAGCTTATCAAATTTTAATAGCCTGGCTTCATCTGCATACATGTGTTGGTATGAACCACCGGCGAGACCTCCAGGCTGATCCAAACTACCTAAGTTCATAAAGCAACCGTTAAAAATTGAAATTGTATGCTTGTAACTTTCAACAGGTTTATAAGGAAGCCTAAAATGTGAAGGAGGCCGCTTGTCAGTCACATAATGCATTCCTTCACGCCAACCCCTGCGCTTCCAACCCTCGAGCAATGTTGGCACTATATTTTTTAAAGCGTTGATGTATGTGTCAGAAACAAGAACCTGATAGCTCTTGGGCATATCATACATAACATCCTGACTTCGTTGAGCAATAATTTCTGATGTCTTAGCTGTAGCCCTACCTGCAATAATTCTTAAATGCTTAGGAGCTATAAGGAAGATCATTTGAAACAACCATGATGCAAATGCACCATTTACATCAGTATCATCAATGCTTACGCGCGTTCTCTTGCTCATCTGGAAAAACTTTTAAAGGAAGAACCAAAGCTTCCCTTTTAATATGCATTTTTTCTTTTTCTGTTAACTCTGGGAAACTGTCAATCATTTCCGAGAGTCTTTGCCTGTTAATTTTTGGTAGTCCTAAAAATTCTGCATCTGCTGAATATACTATAAATGGCGCCCTAAATAGTTCTTCCGGAAGCTCTTCTTTATCTGGAGTGTGAACCTCTCTATGGTTTGCAACATCAACAAGCATTTTTACCACTTTAGAAGCATCATTTACATCTTTTACGGTTTGCATTGAGAAATTGATCATTTTATCCATTTTTTCAGCATAAATATTTATCCAGGCTTTTTTGGAAATAGTGCTATCAACGTAAAAGTACTCCATAGCTTCATCATACACTTTTGAAGCTTTATAGCGTGAGAGCTTGTCTACTAATATCAAATGTTTTACAATAGCTTCTTTAGAACCGAATTGGTCGATTCTCATGGCCATGCCCCTAATTTTGTCCAAAAGGACCAAATATTCCGCAATTCCTTCAGGAGCATCTGATAGGCTACCCTTTTCGATAAATTCATAAATATCGCTCAAGTCTATCTGATCAATTGTCATTGCCGTAAAGTATTTGATTTAAAATGTTTTTTATCCGGATATTTTCAGACTCTTTAAAATAAGTTTGTGCAGCAGTAATATTTCCTGATTTGGCAAGTTCCAATTGTTTAATGTTTATGTCTGCTTCCGCCTCGAGACGACCCTTATCGTAATGAAATCTTACCAAACCTGATTTATTGTACCATAAGTCTAAAAAATCTTTTTTTTCTACACCTAAGTAAAGAGCAATTCTTTCTGGAGAATAATTACAGGCAGCTAATTTTTCAATAGACTCATACTCTTCATCTGAAAACTTAAGCTCCATACTACTTTTTTTTAATAGTGATTAAAATCCTCATTCCGATAAGGAAAACCGTAAATGATAGAAAAATAAATAACTGATGAAATTCTACACTTTTTGCAAGACCATTGTTTGCTATAATTCCGAGAACAAATGCTAATATGATCAAAAAAACTGCAATTGAAATTTTAAAGATTTTCATAAATACTTCTTTAGTTTTGAATTCGTAAATAAATGCATTCGGAAATCATATAGCCCTTTTGAATTAGCAAATACATATTGCTCGTATTGGGCGTTTTCGCTCCAATTCCCAGAGCCTTCAATCACATAAAATGATTCATGCGTTTTTATGATACAAACCTTACAATGAGCCCAGGCATATATAACTTCAAAATTTGGCCGGCTTTTTGCCAACGCCATAACGTGTTCAATTGTAAGCGGATTTCTCTTGATCATGCTATCAGAAATCAGCAATGTTATTTTTTCAATCATTCCGGAATCATACAATTCAACCAAAGCATCAATAACTTTTCTACTAATGCTATAAGTAGTAGCGTGTAATTCTTTTATAGGAAAACGTTTAGCTATAAATGGAATGAATGTAAAAGCATTAAAAGCAGTATCAGACTGAAGGAAAAAATACTCTTCTTCCGTTGGAATCCTAACCAAACTTTCTTCTAAAGAACTTACTTTTTCAAAATGGGTTACCAGGTATTTGGAAACCCATTTCTCCGGAAGAAGCTCATCTTTGTCGCCGTTAAATTTTTCGTGTAAATCGAAAAACTTATTTCTTAACCCCGAGCTTTTCATCTACCAAATCCAGCTTTTCCTTTCTCGCTTCAATTCGCTCAGTTAATTCAAGAGTTCTTTTTTCTGTGATTCCGTCAGCTTTAAGCTTCGCATTGTTCTCAGAAAAGAATTTCACTGAAGAGTTTTTGAAATTTATAAGCTGCTGCTGAGTCATTTTTTCAACCTCTTCTTTTAACCTGATCGTTCTGAATAATGGATGCTTTTGTAAAAAAAAACCGTGCTCTTTATAATTGTTCAGCTCATCATAGATAGCCTGGTTCTCTGAAAAATCCGAAACCGCATCTTTTGAAACTTGTACCTTTTCTTCTTCAGACAACTCTATTTCTCCCGCATCAAATTGCTCCAGCTTTTTATGATTTTCCTGATAGCGAATCCAAGCCGCAATCTTTCGCCCAACTAAAACGTGCGCTAGATCAGGACAATCGGGATTATTCAAAAAAGGAAATTCTTCCCTCAACTTTACACCCTCTTGTTTTTCAGTTTTATCGTTAGTTACTACAACGGGATCATTGACGGGGATGCTTCCGGTATTACCTGTATCGATTGTTGTATTATTCAAATGCACAAATCTTATTACTTCCTTAAGTAACTCAAACAATTCATTACTTTCGACTTTCAGTGCAGCATCAGCAATCTCAGTTAGGCTAATCGATTTACTCAGAAAATATTCAACAGCCTTTTCAATAAATTGTTCTTCTGAATATTGCTTGATTTCGTTTTCCTTTTCTTCATTAAACAGTTCAGCTTCTCCCGCAAAACTCATGAGCAAGCAAAACAACTGTAATCTTGTTGCTTGAAAATCATTAGCCTCTGAAGGTAGTTTTGAGACTGCTTTTTTCCTTGGAACTAATTCGGAATCTTTAATGTTGTGGATTTTCTGCAAATCGTACTTTAGAGCCTCCAAGTTGGTTTGTGAATACCCGGAAGCATTGTACATTCTTTCAGAAGCTACGCTTTTGCCTGGAGACTGTCTGTAAAATTCAAAAATCCTATTAAATTGCTCAGACTTGTTCGATGGCAATTCTTCTTGGAAGAACTTGATTATCTTTTCTCTCATAATTGTCTTATTTAAAATTATTTATAGCATGGTAAATTTGGTAATAACCTTTTTATTTACCTGTGACATCAAAAAATGTCATAGCTGATAACTTGAAAAAGAGAGAAAAAAAAGCCACTCTTTTTTGAGGGGCTTTATTCTTAGGTTTATCCGATCGTAATTTTTAAATCTCCGTCTAAATTTTCAATTATTAAATTATGTCTTACAATCATAATGTCCTTAGGATTTTCAGAATCTAAATCTAAAATAATAAATTCTTTATCTGAAATACCTTTGGAAGAAATCCGAGAACTAAAAAAATTATAATATTCTTCATCAGATTTAAACTCAAAACCAAGTTCTTTAAGCACCATTGCACAGTACTTATGAAATTGTGTCTTCCTAATAACTTCAGCTCCTTTTATCAATTCTAGCTCAATGCTTTGCAAGTGCCTAAAAATTTCATCTTTTGAATCATAAGCTATTTGAACTTCTTTTGCATAATCATCGAATCTAGTAAATGTCACGAAAGTCTGAGGAAGTTCTTTATAACTTCCTTTTCGTTCATAACCATAAACAATACGCCTAATTAAATGATCGCCCAAACTAAAAAAGCTTTTTGCTTCTATAAATGATTTTTCATAAGGATCATTGCCCATTCTTGATCGACACTCTGACATAATAAATAATTTATATATAACAAAAATAATAAAACCACTCAAAATGAGTGGTTTTATTTGATTATGATATTTAATTTATTCTATTTTCTTGAAACTTCAATTAAATATTTATTTGCACCGGCATCAAATACCTGAAAATTTATTACGGCGCCTTCAAGACCAACCCAAGCAACTCCGTCTTTCAGAATAGCGCTATTAGCTAAAACACCAGATGAAAGAGTTGCAGGATCATCGCCACCGCCGCCCATAAGGGTAATAATCGTTCCATGCTCATGCTCAATGCTATTGAAAACAACGGCCGCAGTTTCCTCTAAAGATGGCAATTTATAAACTGCTCCATTTGCAACTGTTAAGGCAACAGCTCCTGCATTAGCGATATTGGCAGGATCAGCGAATACCAAAGCACCAGTGTAATGTCCCGGAACCCACTTAGAAGAAGCTGTTTGTTCAAAAACAAACATGTGTTTTCTGGCATCTGCATCATCCTGAAGGGATGGTTTCATTTGTATTGGTGCGCATTTTGTACCCAATACTTTTCTGAAATTGTCAGAACAGCTTCCATAAATAAGCCTGCAGTTTACACCAAGCCAGTTTTGGGCAAATTCTGAAATCTCCAATTCATTCCCCGGATGCTCGCATTCAAACTTCTGTTTTATTGAGACAGCATCTTCATCACCATCACTTTCATAAGAAGCTTTGCTTTTTGATGGAGTCATGTAAACTTCTATCATTTTGGCTCCAGGCTTAATAATATAGTTCCCTTCCATCTTGACGCCTTTTGAATTCCTGATAGGTTCAAACAAGATATCGTCATCAGCAACAAGCGCTAAATTTGGCTCTTTTGGAGCCGAAGCCCCCGGAGAACTACCGGAAGGCTTTGCTACATTTGTTCTTACGTACATTTTTATCTAAAATTAAGGATTAATAAGTCTATTGGTTTCTAACCATACTCCGTCAATACGTGTCAACTGAATGAAATCCGCTGCTTTTGCTAAAGTAACAGCTGATACAACATTGATATTTCCTGTGTCTGATAAAGTAACATCAGAATCAGCAGTAGCATTTCCGAAAATCTTGATAGATTTACCGTCTACACCATTAAGGATATTTGTAATAGCAATATCACCAGTTCCGGAATAAACGAATTTTTGCCCTTCATTTGCATCGATTACCGCTTCATCAAAAGTTACATCTGGGATAATTATTACTTCAGGCCCAGCAGTCCTACTTACCTCCTTTACAGTTCCATCATCTTTGACGAATAAGGTAAGGGTTCCTCCTGATTTTAAATTAAAATCCGCATTCCCAACCAAATCAATTTTTGCCCCATCCTTAACATTCTTAACACCAGAAAGGCTGGTATCTCCCTTGATTTTGATTACTGCACCTGGTGTAGTCCCGGTAAGTTCCGTAATGTCAGTATTCCAGCCTTTTGTTACGTATAAATTTTTATATGAAACCTTTACTTTTCCGCTTTCATCATCATGTACAGGGACAAAGAAATCAGCAGGCAATACCGGCGCTGTATTAGACCATAATGTTTGAACTGCAAATTCCAATGGATCATTTTCTTCAAGAACATTACCTATATGAATGAATCTGATACCTAGCTTATAATCCGCCCAGATATAAATCATTCTTTTTAGGTACTCAAAATGATATAATGATTTTTCTGCCGGCACATTTTCAAGAATCTCAATATTATCATTAAAAGTCAAAAACATAAAATCGCTGCCTTCCATATCAACAAGCGGACAAAACGAAATATTTGAGTAATCTTTTGGATTTTTTGGATATCCTTGGTAATCAGTATTTGTTCCATAAAGCTGCTCATATCTTCGCTTGTAAGTTTTGAGCCATTCTTCTGAAAGATAAAATACAAGTCCAAGTTGATTTCTAACGTCATAAGGAAGTGATTTTATAAAATTATCAACGTAATCGACAATATTTACAGCTGTTGGCAAACCTAAATCGAACGGCCTATATTTTTTCGTTACATCTCTGGCCTGTTGAGCCAAATAAAGCAATCCATTTTGACGGTTTATGAATCTGCCTGGTACAGTAGCATCTTCAGGAGTTTCAACATAAACCCCTTTTATTGAAGCAATCCTGTCTTCAGTTCGGGCTTGTTTATCAAGTTCAGAAACTAAAAATCGTACGAAACTTTCTTTATAAGGCTGCGAACCTTCCTTATTCATCATGTTTAACCATGAAGCTTCAATTTTTTGGAGATAGTACCCTACATATTCGATATCAATCTGTACAGGGAAAATCTGGCCTTCTTCAGCTTGAATTTTTTGCTTATTCTTTGGAAGCCATGGCAATTTTCTTGCTTGAGTAATTTCTGCAGTAGAAATAGTAGCATCTGCAATTTTATGATCAACCTTTGTTTTCTTTGGCCAGAATTCTGGCAAACCGAATGTATCACGGTGCAAAGATTTAATTGCTTCAGGATTTTGCCTAAAATACAAACCTAGATCGTCATTAAGCTTCTGAATTGTTGGCTGATCTGCAAAATTTGTAGCAGCGCTTGTTTGTCCGGAAGCTAGTCTGTTCCATGGACGCCCTTCGAATGCATCATAAGCCTGGTTGCTTGCAAAAAGATGCGTAGCGGAATGTACGACTTTTTGTCCTTTTCCAGATGTTTGTACAATAGCCAATGGATTATCTCCTTCAGGTTCTTTAATTAATGCTGAAATTGTACTTTCCATTTCCTTCTGTTTCGCTGAAATAAGTTTTAATTGAGCCAACAAATCTGGTTCTTTACCTTCACTACCAGCAATGTCTCTTAATTCTTCCTCAGATAAATTAGTCTCTTTAACAAGAGCAGCCAACTCATCTTTAATTGCTTTAAGCTGAAGATTACTATTCTGCAGCTGCTTAATTTCGCTATTCATGCCTTCAATAGCTTCGGCTGTCATTTCTTTACCAAGAACAGCTTCAATTTTAGCTAGTTCTTCAGCTGTAAAATCAACCTCTTTTTTCTCGGCATTGATAGGGATTTCTTTAATGCCAAGCAATGTGCTTAAAACAGCAGCAGTCTTGGCCAATAGTTTCCATTTCATAGGATTACGGGATTAGATGTTAAAAAATTATTTATAGTGTTTAGTCTCACTCATTATGTGTAACAAATTGATTGTAGAATCAATATTTCCGATTGAATCAATCAACCCAAATTCAATTGATTTCTCAGCTCCAAATGTTTTTCCTGTTAAAACACCAACCTCTTCTTTAAGGTTGGGTCTTGAATCTTTCACGGCGCCTTGAAATTTAACCGCCAAAGGAGAAAGATGTTCCTTTTTAATAAGTTCGTATTTGCCTTCACGGGCAAGCCTTACAGCTTCATTTTTATGAGGGCTTTCGTCAGCATATATTTCATGAACTTTGTAACCCAAAGTTTCAAGGTAAGGTATGTTATCAATAAAAGTGCTCATTACGCCGATAGAACCTATCTGTGCAGATATATTGTTATCAGCTATTATCTTATCAGAAATAGCCGCTGATGCCCAATATCCTAAAGAGCAACATTGGTCTACCAGACTGATCAGCGGCTTTGTCCTTACTTTTCCAAATTCTAAAAATGGCGATATTGCCGAAACAGCTCCACCTGGAGTATCAACATTCAAAATTGTTCCAATAATATTGGCATCCTGTTCAGCTCTCATTAAAGCCCTAGAAATTTCATCCGCACCATACGTACACCAGTCACCTCTTTTTAATATTGGCCCCATCATGTCAATTACAGCTACAGAACCTTCTGGAGCAATTACTTCACCGTCATCATTTGCCTGAACTTTTTTCCCATTATCATCTATAATTGTGACTAGGGATTTTGGCTGAAAATTTAGATCAACATCTTCTCCAGTCAGAATTTTATATGCTATAGGTGCATAAGTGGCCAATCCATCGAAAGACATCAACCATTGGCCACGGACAATATCCATTAATAAAGGATTAATTTTCATCTTGAGATTTTCTTAAATTAAAAAATACTGCAACCTTTCTTATTATATTAAAGCGTTTGTTTAAGTAAAAAATGGAAATGCTTATTAAAAGAGCAACTAGCCACCACCAAGAGAAAAAATTATATTGCTTTTTATCAAGATTTGTTGCTCCCTTTTTCTTTGAACCTTTTTTCTCCAATTTCTTTTGGATCAACACTGAAGAAGATTCGGTTTTTATTTCTGAACTTATTTCTTTTTCTTTTGAATCAGTCTTTTTCTCGTTTGACCTGATTTTGGCCTTGCCTTTGCCTTTGACTGTCATTTGCGTTTTGGTTCCGTCGGCTTCAATTTTTTCAACAAATAAAGAATCTCCCTCGCAGCCTTCATACTCTATTTCAAATCCTTTTTCGTTAATGACAGAGCTATTTTCTTTTATCTTTTCGTTATTTACATTCAGCTTATTAATTGCCAAGCTGTCTGATGATTTAACTACCTCTTCAGAACTTACTTCAGATGAAGTGCTTTTTTTCTTGGCGCCACATGAAAATACTACTATCAAAAAGGACAATGCGAAAAAAAACAATGTCAAAGATTTTATGATTTTAATTTCTTTTTTCATCTTACCTGTTTTTTGGAAGTTTTAATTTATGGTAAAGAGGGTTTTCAGCTTCCATCAAGTATGAATATTCAGCATAAGCGTCGAAAGAAGGACAATTTTTAATTCTTTCCCATGACTCAATAGCACCATTCTTATTTTTATCGTCTGAGAAATGATAATGACCAACAATCATAACATTTTTTAGGTCGTTCCCATTTTGGAAAAGCCATTCTTTCATTAAAAGAATTTCTTTTAGAATACCATCTTTTTGGGCCTGTGTCCTGGTATCTTTTGCTTTATTTACATTAGTTTGCTCAACGCCACCTCTATAGCATATATGTAAGCATTGGCTATTAAAGCCCGCAACACCATTAGTCACATTTTCATAAGAAGATAACTTATTAGGTGTACCGTCATAGTCAATCCAGGTATTATATCCGGGAGATTTCCAACCTAATGTATTTTTCCAATAAGCCTGCATGCTTTGAAGCGTTCCATGACCGGCCTGGCAATGAATAACTATGTATCTTATTTGTTTTGCTCTACTCATATCGTTTGTTTTTTATTGATTCTAAATGCAAACTGTCGATGGCCAACCGTTGCTCAATTTTGCTTATTGCATCATCAATCTTGTTTTGGTTTAATACAATCTCAGTTCTTTCATCCAAAATGCTTTGTGTTGGATAATCTTTTGGCCCGATTGGAGGCAAAAGCAAAGCGCTGAAAGTAATCACGGCAAAAAAAGCTATCGTTGATTTCATACTTCTTTTTTTATTTTATTAATTTCTTTTTCCTGAAGGATGAGCATTTCAAGAAGATGATTGAATTTTTCGACATAGAATTCCAAGTTTTTTGCATACTCTTTTTGGTCTTTAGCCCTTTCATTATTTATAGCGTCAAGCTTTGCCGATAGCAGATCAGAGTTTTCTTGATGCCGGCGATCGTTCTTATAAGCCAGAGAAACAATCACCGCAATGATCACAATGTAATTGAGCTGAATTCTTTTTGTCGGGACCAATTGAAAATACCAATCAAAGAGTTTTGGTATTTTATCAATGTATTCGTTAATCTTCATGGGCTCAATAATTTATTCAAATGTAAATTGGCCCTATAAGATTGGCTGTAACGCCTTTTTAGAAGTAATTTAAAACCATGGGCGATTTTTTATTTTGGAAGCGAACCACTAATTTCCCTTTTCTTTTTTCCCTGTAGTAAAGCTGCCTTAAGGTATCAACAGAATAACCAACTTCTAAAAGATCATATTTCTCAATAAATTTATTTATTGTTGAAATTACTTCAGCTTTGCTATTATTTTCCAAGCATCCATTCATATATGAAATAAATGACATGCGGAAAATATCTTCTAAAAGATCGTTTATGTCCCGGCAAGCTTCTTCCGGAAGTTTTAAGAAAGAATTCCTTCCATTAACCTGGCGGTAAAATTTGCCTGAATAGGTTTTGGATGGTGTATCAGATATTGATAAAAAAAGATTAAAATCCTGTACTTCTAATGGAACTCCTGACTTTTCCATAAGCAAACGCATAATCCTGCCTACAGATGAAACAGAAGGAGGAAAAAGCACAGATTTATACCTCTTGTTAAGATATAAGGCTTCTCCGCCTTCAGATTCATTGAAGAAGAACGGAACAAGATGTTCACGTAACCGGACGGGTACAAGACTCATTTAAAAAAAAATATTATTCGACAATTTCCCAATTTTCAGGCAGAAGATTAAAGATTGTGTGAACACCATCTATAAGTTCTGTTTGTATTTTTTCTAATAAAAAATTTGCTAATTCATTATCAATATTTGCAGATCCATTTAATTGCATAGCCAGAATTAAACTTGCTTTTTCTTCCGGAAGAATCCAATTTTTAGAAGTTAATAGCCTGAAAGATTCAAGATGGTAATAGTTGATATTACACCTAAAATTATTTGAAATGACATCATTTACCAGGGAATTGATCTCTATTAGAATAGTCCCTGAATCTTGTAACATTGGTTCAAATACAGCAGCTGTGGTAGACTTTATCTTTGCCATTATTCGTATGTATTATTTATGATTTTATTGATTTCTGTATTAAAAGCTTCAAGATTTTTACTCCCTTCAAGACGATATTTAAGACCGCTTGTTGTTACAAATTGCCCAACAGTTCCATTGAGATTGTTTCCTAATAGGGCAAGAGGCACTGTTGACAAAGCGCCTGACGAAACGTAAGAAGCAGTATTTGTTAAAACACCATCAACATATTTATTATGTGTATTGCCGTTTTTTACCTGTAAAATATTTGCATTAAGCGTATAGCCGCCAGTTCCAGCAATCGAACCCGAATGCAACTGACAAGCAGAATTTGACGCTGCAAAATTGTTAGTTGAACCATTACGAGTTCCCCATACAGCTGAAGCTGCATTTGTAAAACCAAATTGATGGTAAAAAACTGAAACATTGCCAGGCAAAGCTTTTACTGAGTGTAATGAAGGTGTAGGCCCCAACCAATAACCTCCACCCCCTCCAGTCCAACCAGAACCGCTAACAAATGAAGGTTGAACCGGGCTATCAAGATATCCTACTCTTGATACTATACTTGGATTTTTCTGATTTAATCTAGTAAAATTTGAATACAGAGAACTTTTATCAAAAAAATAGATTGTATCGAATTCATTCCATAATTCTAATTGCTTCAAAAAATAGATTCTATTGTTATCTATCCTTTGATGTTCAGCATCAGGCAAAGTAAAACCCAAATCAAAAGCTCTGTCCAAAACATCCTGGTATTCTGGCTGAAGTGGAAAAGATTTAGTATAACCACGTCCGAAAATTAAAAAATTAGATGTTATCATGTTTTAAGTTCGCCCTCCAGTACGAAAGTATTTGTCGAACCATCTCTAAGCAAAGTTCCCAATTTAAAAGGTTCGAGTATTTTTCCTTTATGCGCATCAAATGACACAGAACTACCTTCAACAAAAGTAGCTGTAGCCCCGCTGAAACATCTAAAAACGCAATCAAATTCGTTTTGCAATGTTGATGGAACGGTAATTGTCGCATTAGCTTTTACCTTCACAAAAGCGCCATTATAACTTTTATCAAGGGTAGTATTTCCTGTTATTGTTTTTTGTGGCGTATAATTCTGTCTATTAGAAAAATCGAAGACATAATTTCCACTAGCATTACCGACATAAGAAAATCTAAAAAAAGCAGTTTCACCAGGCTGAATAACATAATCAGCCTGATTTGGACCTATAAATTTTGTTGTGCCCGTACCAGCCGAATTTTTGATAGTCAAAGGTATCGTTTGATTATTTTTTATGCCCAATTGTTTTCCAACATAAGCATCAGCTGCAGTGTTGACGAGATTTAGTGAAGCAAAAGATGTACAAGCTCCATTGAAAATATAAAATCCATAATTAGCTGCTATGGTATATGAAGCCACATCACCACTTAGACCAAAAAAAAGTTCACTGCTATACGATTTTTTTACATAAACATTCCCAGTACCAGGTATTTCCGGATTGCCAATCGAGTTATCTGTAACAATAAAGGAAGTGGCTTCAAGCGTGTTTGGATCTGGAGCTGGTTTTATGGCTATTACGCCTTCAACACCTCTTTTGACATAAGAGTTGCCGTTTTGTCCCAATAAGACAGAATCCTGTCGAATTTTCCCTGAAGCAGAAAAAGTAATGGGATATGATCTTTCATCCTCATTAGTAGAAATAACTTCGTTTATTTTCCATACCCAGGCAGAATTAAGTACTATTGAATTTCCTACCAAAGCTAAACCTGTCTGAACTAAAATTTCATCCCTTAAAGGCGCTATCCTACTATTTATATCATTTATGGACGAAAAAATTAAATTAATTTCTTCAGCACTCAAATAATATTTTTCTCCAAATTGTTGCAAAGCTGCAAGCAGATCAGGACTGTTTACTTTTTCAACCCAATTGATAGGAAATGTTATAGCCATATTAGTTTAATGTTAATGGTATAAATGATGGTAATAAGTAGGTATCCGGATTAGGAACAAACCCGGAAGGCATTATTGAAACGGTTTCAAATTCAGCTTCAGCCGTCTTATGATTTGTTTTTACACTAACTTTTGGTCGGGCATTCTGTTTATAATCATTCCTTCCAATTACGACATCTTTCCCATTAGATAGCTTTATTTTCAAGAACTTAACTCTGTGAAGTAAAACTATTCGTTCAGCTCTATTATGATCAGTTGAAGGGAAACGTACTGTTAGTTTTTGTTTGTACGAAGTTCCGGCATTATTAGTAGAGCTTTCTTCAGCAAATTCTACTGTTGCAAATCCAAAATAGATTTTTTCGAAATCTACATTTTCAATTGCAGAGTTATAAAATGGTTGCCAATCTGGAATATTTGATGCGAGTAGTTCGCCACTGAACGCAAGTTCAATGCCACAGATATTAGAATTATCCCAAACTTTATTGAAAATGCTCATATCTATATTTTTTAACGAAGATAATAAAAATTGACTTATAGTATATTTTTAATCAATATAATTGACTTTTAGTCAATTATTATTAAAAAAAAATACCTCTCAAGTGAGAGGTATTTTTAATTAAAGTTCAAATTTCTATGAACGGCTGTTTTGTTTTGATCTCCATGTACGAAATTCATATTCAAACTTTTGACCTAAAGCAGCCATGCATTCGGCCACATTCTTGAATCCTTTTGAAATTGAAAATTCCATTTTTTGATCATAAACGTTTTGGTTTTCTATATCTGGAGAAGGTCCCAGACTTTTAACCCCAAACAATTCGGCCTGATCACCAATACCCTTAGTAATCTTAAAAGCTTCTAATTGTGTTTTTGCATTATTAATTAGAGTTCCTGCTATTTCATTAATTACTTTTGCATCCTCTCTTTTAATTTTACCATTTTTCAAATCATCTAAAGTTGAAAAAAGTTGTTCGCTTAAAGTGTTTAAATTATTCATTTTCCGTTGTTTTTAAGTTCTTTTGATAATTTATTAAATATTGATATCGCTTTTTTTAATTCTTCCGGAAGCATTTTTCTTGTCTCAGCATTTCTTAACGCATGCTCCGTTCTGTTTACTACTTCTAATTCAGCTAGAGTTAATAACCGGCTACTTTTTGAATTCTTTTTTGGCACAACATACTCGTTAGGTTTTAGCGGACCATTGTTCTTAATCCAAAGCCATCTGTAATAATGGACAAAACCTTTTTCAGTTTTAATAACAGGAAAATAATTTTGGCTAAACTTAGTCGACCAAAATTTAATTGTACCTATTTCTGAAGCCCCTCTTGTTTTCCATGTTTTGCCATGAAGGTAACATCCAAGAAGAACATTTCTTTCTTTAATTAAATGAATTTCTTCAGGAGTTCTTGATAGATGCAAATAGTTCCTTTTTTTTTCAATATGCTTTAAGGTCCATTTTTTTTCTTTTGGCCATTTACTTTCGAAAATTGTAGCCAATTCAACATCTCCTTTTGTTTTATAATTCTCTTTTAAATATTCAATTTGTTCAACACTCCAGTACTCAAGTTGCATCCTCTTAAAACCATTCTGATATAGTAGTTCTCTCATTCTTTGCAACTTCAAACCAAAATGATCAGCAATTTCTTTATTACTCATCGAATGATAATTTTTTTCTATAAAATCTATATCTTCAGGTAAGAGAATAATTTTTTTATGTTTTCCTTCAATTGGCATTTTTTACAGATTAAGATTATTCCAAAGACATTATCACATAACCCTTTTTAAGTCCGAACTGACCTCCTTTTAAAATATGACTAACGGTTTTATGTTGCACGCTTCCAGTATATTTTTGAGTTTCTGGATTAAATTCTTTTAAGCAAAGTTCGTCACCCACTTGAAAGCCTCTGTCGTCTTTCCTTAATTCAAATTTTTTTACTCCATTCCAAATATCCTCGAAATGCTCATTCCATATTTTTAATTCATGTGTTTTCATTGTTCTGTGATTAGTATTTGATAGGTTTTAAGCTTGATTTTAAATATAGCGGATGCTTAGGAGTTCCGTCTTTTGCCAAAGCCAGATAATGAAGTTTTCCTGCAGGAACATCTTTCAAAGGCAAATAACCAGGATAAAGCTTCTCAAGCCGATTTATAATTGATGCATTGCCCCAGGCACAGATTACTTTTTCACATTTTTCAGTAACCAAACGGATATGATCTAAATTTTCTGGTCCTTTTGGATCATGGATTGAAATCATCGCTTGAGGATGGCGTGACCTGTATGCGTAAAGATTTACGACATACAGGCTACCATAACCCCAAGACCTTGCAAATTCAATACAACGTTTTATCGTGTTATCATCTTTTTCTGCATCTGCAGTAGAAGGATTCAACATGATAAAACAAACAGCCGGCAGTTCTATATCCCATACTCGAGATAATTGATATCTATATTGGCCGCATTCTGATATTGTTGCTGATCTTTCCATTTAATTAAAATAAGATTGATATTAGAATAATCACTACAATCACATAAACAGCTGTATCAAAGCCAATTTCATGTACTATTTTTTTTTTCATTTACTCTATTTTTAAATAATTAAAGTCCTGATAATCATCTTTTGTTTCAGTTAGAACAGAAACAAATTTTTCCTGATCTATTTGGGATTGTATCAATTCCCATCTTTTGTTTATGCCTAATTTTGAAAGATGATTAACATTTTCAGAGAAAAGCATTCGACCAGAATTCATTGGTCTTTCGTATATTCTTAGATATTTATTTTTCATAACTTATATTCTATACTTGTCTAATAAAGCTCTCAGCTCACGCCTAAATTCATTTTCATCTTCTCCTGATATCCAAATCAGATTTTCTCCGTTAACATTAACTTTTGACTCAAATTCATCAGAGCTGTCAATAGTTATTTCTACATCGTTATTTGAATAAACTGTCTTTACCATTAGTCATTGTTTTTATCATAGTAACATTCAGCTTCAGAGTCGTAGTAAATCCATGTATTAAAGTATCGCTGGTGGAAATCTACAGCCAGGCTAAAGCAAAAAATGTTGTCTCCTTCGCTTGTGTTAAACATTTGGCGACAAACTGCCATATAAGCTTCTATATTTGGAACCAATTGTAAAAGTTCATCGCCTTCTTCTTTAATCAGAACCTCTAACACTAAGAATTCACCAGAAGTATAGTTATCGGATTCATGAATACCCTTATTTCTTTCAATAATTTTATTCATAACCTCCAAGAGATTATAATCAGCTTCTTTGAAATAATCAGAAAACAATTCTGAATTTAATACAGACTTTTCTTGATTAGGCAATTCCGGAACTGGCTTATTTTGCATTTTTTCTGAAACTTTATTGAAGGCAAGCTCCGCATAATCCCCTAAAGTCTTTCCTCGGTTTGATGCTAGAATATTTAAGTAATAAAGTGTATCAGCCAATTCTAAATCAAAGGCATCAATCCTGACTGGATCAATAAATACTTCAATCTCTAAATCTTTATTCTTCCTAATTTTCTTTTTAATATTGTCAATAATAGCTCCAACCGAAGATGCTGCAGCCAACTCATCTCCGTACAGAAATTTTCCCTGCTCTTTTTTCATGAGAATTGTTTCATGTAATACTTCAGCAGATTCTCCAAATAAACCAAGTAAAGCTACCGGGTTAATTTCTCCATTGAATTTATAGCCTAATCCGGCTTGTAATTCAGTCAATTTTTCAATTTGATTTGTCATGATATTAATTATTAAGTGATTATTTATTTTTTTTATCGAATTTTAGTTACAGTGAACATTTTATATTTTTTTTCTCCCTTTGTGTCCATCTTCCATATTTCAACTGTATAGGTATCTATGGCATAGGCTCGACAAGCATATTCAGCAGAAAAATTGTTCGTGCGTGGAATTTCTTTTATCTGATTGAAAAAACTATTACACCAACTTTCAGAGTAAGTTGAAAACGAAGTTTCCATTTCTCGCACAATTATTGCGATTTGAAGTTCCTGTTGGCCATTCCCAACCTTATGCCTTTCTATATTCCAAGTTTTATCAAACATTTGTATAATTTTTAATTATTTTTTTAATTCTAAACATTCATAAACGCATCGATACATAAATATTCTTGATGAATCTTCAACGATATCGAAATAAATTTTTAATCCTGTTGACCTTTTAAGGATAGTAACTTCAGTACCCGTTTTAAGCACTTCACCTAAACCGTTTGATAAATCCTGAAGTAGAACAGCTTTTTTATCTTTAAAAAAGCTGTTCGGCTTATTGTAAGCGATATTGAATTTCATTATTCTAAAAAGGTATATTTATATACTGAGCGATGAAAACTAAAATACCGGCAGCTAGGAAACCTAACGAGAACCATAGCAACCTGCTTACTTTTCTGTCTGATTTTGCCATTTGATAGGATTCTTCAGAAATTGTGTTCTTAAAGTAGTATTCACAAAATCTTTTCAAACCTTCCCCTGTCAAATTACAATCACTAATATCTTTAGGAGAAGAAATTTCAGTTCCCCAAAATTCTGAGAACATTTTACAAAATTGTTTGTTTAAATATGACGACATAACTATAACTGGATTAATGTTGCTGGAGAAAAAAAGAATTCGACCTGTTCAAAGCCGGATAGATAAATCCGTTCTTTGTATCTGCGTTCTTCAAAACGAGCAGATATCGGCCTACATCGCTTATATTTTGCATTAAGCTCGGCGAATTTAGATTCTATTACTGATTGCATTTTAAGGATATCCTTAATATCAATCAGAGTTCCTTCCAACGTGGCTAAATAATCCATCACTTCTTCCTGAAGATTGTTTTTTGGAGTACTAAAATTCCCTCTTGATATTAAATAATGTGTTTTTTTCATGGTTCTAATTTTAAAGTGATTTGATTTGTCTCATCAAGCAGCTCTACATCATCTGGATGGTATTTGGAACTGAAATCTTCTCCATCTAATTGAATTTGGAAAAGATAGACGTAGCTTTGGCCAGATAATTTATAGGTACAGGCTTTTACTATTGTCCCTTTTTTAAAATGCGCCAGGACTCGACCTCCTTTACGCATCCATTTCTGTTTTCTCATGCTATCTGCTTATAATTTTTTTTTTCAAAATGTTGGTTTTCATAGGGCACAAAAACTTCACCTCTTGATATTTTTAACTCCAATTCATACATGAGCGTGGAGTTATTGATGTAATATGGTCCGTAAACGAGCCGATTTTGAAAAAGAAAATATACTCTGTTCATTTTTGGAGAATGGTTGGCTTCAGCAACATCGCTTACTTGAGCTTCCCGCAGCACTAGATTAAAAGGATATTCATAAGCACCATCTTTACTCATACCCGTAATAACCCCAATATTTCCTACCAACATTTCAGAATAGAGTTCTTTAAAGCTAGTGTGTTTTGTTGTCAAAAAAGGACCGCTGAAATTATCAGAATCTTTCTTTGAATAAAAAAAAGTAGTGTTTTCCTTCACTGACTGTACACCTCTTAATTTTCCTAATTCTCCCGTAAATAGATCATATTTATCAGCTCTACGGAGAGCTGCGGGAATTTCAAGTATTTTCATATTACATCTGATCTAGTTGTTTTACACGTTCGAGTGACTTTTCTCGTATAAAATCCACTTTGTCTCTCGACAAATCGCCTTCAAACATTACATATAGAAATGCTTTGCAACTTTTATCAAGTTCTGCCCAGGTATTGCAGTTCTTAAAAACAGCTTCTATTTCTAAAAAAGAATACATTTTAATTAATTGAGTGTTGGACTGTAATATCCTTCCACGTAATCATGTTTTGTAATCTCATAATCATCCTGATCATCTAATTCCAACATGCATAATTCAATAAGTTTGATACCCATAGTTCCATCCATACGGCAATAACCTTCCTGTTTTTCAAATTGCCGTATAACACCATTAATATTGCAATTATGCTCTATTGATAATAAAATTGACATTTCCGTAAGTTGCTTTAAAAAAGCTTCCAGATAATTTTTATTATTCCTTAATCTGGAATCCGCATCTGAAAAAAAATCGACCATAGTTTTTATCATATCCATCATCGAAAATTTTTCTTTTGAAATAAAATCAAAATTTATTTCGACAGTTAAACCCGCTGAAGTTGGCAAGTGTTCAATTGTATATCTCTGTATATTTTTCATAACGATATGTTTTAAAACCAACCTATACAGGTAATATTATTTTCTAAATTTTGTTTGAAAGATGAATTAGGAACTTCAGATTTTCTTCTTTCAAAAATCGCCAGCTGCTCAGCTGTAATATCTTTTACATTTAAAAAGACATTTTCCCATCCGTCACCTGTTTTGCCAGCAACTAAAATCGTACTGGTGTCTAAAGGATTATCTTTTTTGTACTCATTATAAAAAGGTGCTTTCCACCCGGCAATTTCAGCTAAAATTTCTTTAGCTTTTTCTACACTTCGATTGTTTAGTGCCATAGTAATAAATATTTAAGTGATTAATTTTTTAAAAATTTGTTATCCATATATAGGAAATTTCAGCTCCCAACTTTCCCGACATCCCGACCCCTGATTTTCAGTCCTTTTTTAGTCTTTATGTCGGGAATGTTGCAGAAATAAAAAAAACATTCCCAACTTTCCGCTACATTCCCGACATTATCACAACACTAATTCTTTTATTTTTAGCTTTTTAAGTATGTTGGGAAAGTTGGGAAGTTAAAAAGGCTCGTCCGTCTCCGTTTTTAATCCATTATATTCGCTTGGGGGTTGCAGGGGGGCAACACCAAAGATGTTTGTTTGTCCGGATTCGCTATCAACTTGATTAAGTTGGAACATGATAGATCCGACGATATCGTTTTTTAATACTTCCGACATTTGGTCAAGATTAATTACAATAGCGCTGGTTCTGTTAGCTTCTCGACCTGAATCAAAGCTATAAGACTTCCTGCTTTCGATATAGAATTCAGATTTTTCAATCTGTTCTAAAATAGAAGATTTAGCTGGTGCTGCTTCTTGAAATTGTCCCCACCAAGATCTTTGTATTTTTGAAAAACAATGTGTCCAATTAAAGAACAGTAAATTACCTTCTACATTCACTATGTTCTTAACCTGAATCCTTTCTTCTTTATGGCCACGCAAGGAAGCTATAAACAGCTGCCAAAACTTATTCAATATAGATGCTGAATTAATTTTTCTGATTTGTTGATCAAATCCTTTTCCGAAATGATTTAGCATTTCAGGCTGAGAAAATGGGAAATAGTTAAAATCCTTGAATATCTCATATACTGAGCATAAAATGGATATATTAAAAATCATTCTTCCTTTAGCTTCAGGGAATTGTTCCTGAAGTATACCTTTCCAGTTTCTTTGCGTTTTATCAAATTTTTCCTCGAATAATTTTCTATGCTTAAAAATTTCATCAGAATATCCGGAAAGGCCATGAGCTGTCATGTCCTTAAGTTCATCGAAACTTCTTGTTTCTTCTTCAGTAAATTGGTTTTTTGTCATTTCATTCCAAATCAATCTAAGAATCAAAGGTTCTTCATCTGGATAATCATTACCTGTTAAGACAGCTGAGCTCTCTATTGGAATACTGTCGGTCCCAACATGACTTTCTATATTTCCTCTTTTATACCCACGTCTGTCCCACAATGCCTTCAGCATTCCGTTAAGCTGAGAGTTGCCACGTTTATATTCTGACAGCTGAGAAATTCCATTCCTGAATTGCGCAAATTCCCTAACCTGTGCCTTGATTGTAGATACTTGTCCTTCAAGGTTTATAGCTGTCTGCGGTATTCCAACAAAGCTTTGAACTATTTCTGCTAATTCGTCCTTTCCGGTTGATCCAGGTCCATAGAAAAAAAGTATTGGGAACTTATCTATTTTTGCCACAACGATATCCTGGAATAATGATGCTATTCCGAAAAGGATAGCCGAAATACCATGATCACGATGAACTTGAATTACTTTTGAATTGAATGCATAAAACGACGTCGGGTTCTTCATTGCCTTAAACCGTTTTTGAGCATCAAATTTGAATGAGTTATTTTTATATATTTCGTTCGCAGATGGTATATAATAGTATACATTATCCTTTACAAAAATTCCGTGCTTATCTAAAGGAATGTCATTACCCTCTTCTGTTGTGATCTTATTATTCCAAGCCCAAAATTTCCCATCTGGCTGCCATCCCAAAACATCTATTTTTCTACCATTACCCATTTTATCAAATAAGTATGTGCGTAGCCGTAACAGATCGCTTCTATTTCCATCAAATCTGAAATTTCCATGCCCAGTAACAGTATTGTCAAATGCTTGTGGCGTGTTAAGATTTTCCGATTGTGTATCAAATATTTTTTCTTCTCCATGCACATTGGCAATCCTTAGCAATTTCATTGGAAATTTTTCATCCTGCATGTGCTGAAGTATCTCAATCATAAAATTTGATTTTTTGCTGAAATGAATATACTTTGCACCGGGATCGCTTAATGACATATAGATTTGGTTATTGGCCATGAACATGCCGTATTTGCGTATATCTTTCTCCAACTCAGACAAAGGAACCTTAACTTCTTTCGGGAGTTCTATTTGGATAAAATCATCATCTTCATCAATAACCTCGATATTATTTGCCAACGCTTCTTTTATCCAGCTTTTAATGGTTGTAAGCTTGACTTTCGATTTTTGGGCTAACCAACCAGAATAAATTTCAATTAATGACGTATCGTTAATATTTGCGATCAGATCACAAAGTTCTTTTGTCCCGTCTGTAATTTTAATCTGCGTTCCAACCAGAAGATTATCCATTAAAAATTCAAAGCCGTCTTTAAGTATCTCAGGCTCTTTGAGCATTTCAGGCAATTTGTATTTTTTTATTGAATCAGAATATAACCTGGTAAAATCATCCGGATCACATGGCAATAAGCAGACTTCTACACGGAATCCAGATTTCATAAATGCCGGAATATATTTAATCATTGACTTAATGCCGGCCGCATCAGGATCAAAACAGAAAATAACCTTGCTGCATAGTCTTTTGAGTTCAGAAATCTGTTGATCAGTTATCGCCGTTCCGCAGGAAGCAACAGTATTTTGCATATCATTAATATACCAGCCAATAACATCATTATACCCTTCCATAATCCAAGCTTCATTATTCTTGACTATAGAATGCCTGGCTTTATCTAAACCATACCAAACTTTTGACTTATTGTACAAAAGATTAGTTTCGCTAACATTTGGGTTAATCCACTTGGCATATTTTTTATTATCTGAAAGACTACGCCCCGCAAGACCAATGATCATTCCTTGAATATCATTAATTGGATATACCACACGTTTGCTATACTTGTCAAAATTCTTTTCACTGATAAGACCAAGTTCTTTTCCTTCAGTAATTTTGCCCGAAGAATAAAGCTTACCATAGAGAAAATCTTCAGGGGCATAACCAATGCCCCATTCGACAATAACATCGTTTGAATACCTTCTTTTATCTTCGATTTCAAAACGAGCAGGATGATCTTCAGGAAGGCTATTGTATTGAAGAACATAATTATTATGAGTAGCTTTAAGAACCGATCTTAAACTTTCTTTTTTTTCGGTCTTTATTTTCCGTTTTGTTTCAGCTTCTTCAGATAAAACTTCATATTCAACAGCAGTATTATATTTGCTCGCTATTGTCTCAATCGCTTCAGGGTAGGACATCCCCTCATAATTCATAAAAAAAGATATTAAATTGCCGCCTTCTCCAGAACTGAAGTCTTTCCAAATTCTTTTAACCGGGGAAACTGTAAAGGAGCCGGTCCTTTCGTTTGTTTTCGGGGATTTGCCTACATAAACACTACCTGATTTTTTTAATTGAATATAATCGCCAATTACTTCTTCAATAATTGCGATATCCATGAGCCTTTCAATAAATTCTTTTTTTATAAAGCCTCCCATAACTAAAATTTTATTTTGACTTTTAGCCAACCAAATAAATTTATTTTATGCTTTCTGATCTGATGGCCAGTTGCTATTGCTTGATTTTTCAACTTATATAGTTCCAAAAGCAATGGATGAGAAAGCCTGTCAATTTCTCGCTCAGTAAAAAAGCCTGAGTTTGTAATTTCTTCAATCTGTTCCTCGAGAAATTCAATTTTTGATAAGTTGTTGTTTTCTGTAGCTTTCATATTAGTTCAATTGTTTTTTTAAAACCGTCCTCCAGAAGAAGGACGGTTAACGTGTATGCACATACACAAGTTGTAAAAGAACGTAGTACAGCTTATAGCTGAATAATGTTAAAGAAAATGGCAACTCTTACAAGTTCCTGTTTTGTCTTAATTGACAGCTTCTTATATAATTCTTTTTTTACCTTATGGAAAGTACCCAAAGGAATACTTGCCTCTTCTGCTATAACATCATTTGTCAAATCCGTAGATGTTTTTTGCATAAGTAATATTTCCAAATCATTTAATCTGTGACCATTGATTTTCGGGAGTTTACACAATGTACCCTCATAACTGCAGCTCCCTCTTTTGGGACATGGCCAGTATTCGCCATCCTGAACGATACCATCTTTTATATCGGGTTGGAAATCCAATCCCCCAAACCTGCATAAGACAAATTGTTCAATCCGTTTCATTTCCGAATCCGGATGCAATTCGTTCAGCGCTGCATTTATTGCCTCATTTTTTTCAATTTCTTCCTTCAGAAGCTGAATGGTGCAAAATGAAGACTCTGCAAAATTTTTAATGGTTCCGTTTTGAATAATTTTTAATTCTTTCTCATGCTGAAAGAACTCCGTTGATGAACAGGCCATCCCAGGAAAAGTTTTTGTTTGCGTCATGGTATTGATTTATTGCAGGTTACTGATCAGTTTATCTTTCTGCGCCTTATTCTCCAAAGAGACTTCGACCAAGGCATTCAAGACATTTAATCTATTATCGGTAACTTTTTGAAGTTTGTTTCTGATGTTACGAATAACACCGTCGTTTATTTTCGCTTCTGGTCCTAATTTTTTTTGGACTTCAGAAACATAGTTATGTGGCAGATGCTCTTCTATTATGTCGAAGGCTTTTTCAATATGCAATTGCATATCATAACGTTCGTTTTTTTCTATTATATTTGTCATAAGTTTTGTATATCTGTCACAAATCTAATAAAAAAATTGACCTGTGGTAAATTTTAGTCAACTAAAGTTTACTTAAAGTCATTATTTATATTAATTCTAAATTATGGTGTGGAACGAAAAATTGGCAATGTATCTTAAAACAAAGGGTATTAGCCAAAAAGAAGCGGGAAAAAGGCTTGATACGAGTACTTCTATGATGAGTAGATATCTAACCGGAAAAGATAAAGTAAACTCAGACTTCATCATCAAACTGCTAAAAGTCTTTCCGGATATTGACCTCCGGTCAATTTTTTCGGATGAGCCCCCAAATCTGAAAGAAAATGACTTCTACGACCCCCCAAGAGAAATTAATGTAATCAACGAACTTGAGATTATTGAAAAAAAAATTACGCTTATAAAAGAATATTTGGCACAAAAAAGCCACAACGAAAAATAAAACCTAGTATTAACAATGTCTGCGAAGCATAGTCGTAATCCTTCTGCGTTCACAAAAAAGCAACTTCAAAAGAGTTGCTTTTTTTGTTTTTATCCCTTCTGATAAGTAACTTTGTGTTTGAAAAAACTTACAATATAAAATTGAAATTTGGAATGAAAACACACAAAGTAAATTACAAGCTAATTAGTTTTATTGTTGGATTTTTGGTGTGGTTATCGGCCACCGTATTATTTAGAGTTGCAGGACACTATTTTTTTATTGTCGACAACGCATTAGTAATGGCAGTTTTATATGTCATTCTGATACCAGCTTTAGGCCTCATTTCAACTTCAGTCTTTAATAAACTAAACTTAAACAATCTTGAAAGTATAAAATCTGCAGCCATTATGGTTTTACCCGGTATGCTATTGGATACGGTATGCATACAGTTTTTTGAAAATTTATTCCCTAATATGCCTGAAACCTATAGTAAGACTTTTGCTTCATGGTTAATGTTTGCCTACTCTATCGTTTTAATTTTTGGGCTGTTGAGAAAAAAACAGAAAAAAGAAATTGAATAGGAATTATAGCTATAATTGGCTCAATTATTTTAAATCCTGTAACCGAGAACTAAAATTTATTAGTAAGTGAAGCTTTTTACTTCTAATAACTTAATTTTTTTAACGCAGTTAATTTTAAACTTAATTCAAAAACTGGTTTCTATTTCTCCGAAAAAGAATTAAATTCGCAAAAACAAACAAAGAATTAAACAATTATGAATAAAAAAGTTGTCATTGTATCCGCTGCCAGAACTCCAATAGGAAGTTTTATGGGAGCTCTTTCTACTGTTAGCGCTCCTCAATTAGGAGCTGTTGCAATCAAAGGCGCATTAGATAAAATCAATTTAGATCCAAAGCTTGTTGATGAAGTATTGATGGGTAATGTTGTTCAGGCTGGTGTTGGACAGGCTCCTGCACGTCAGGCGGCTTTGTATGCAGGTTTGCCTGATAGCGTTATTGCTACAACAGTAAATAAAGTTTGTGCTTCCGGTATGAAAGCGGTTATGATGGGTGCTCAGTCAATCATCAGTGGTGATGCAGAAATCATCGTTGCCGGTGGAATGGAAAACATGAGCTTGATTCCGCACTATCTTCATTTGAGAAATGGTTATAAATTTGGCCCTGCTTCTATGATTGATGGTATGCAGAAAGACGGACTTACAGATGCCTATGACAATAATGCTATGGGAGTTTGCGCTGATCTTTGTGCTACGGAATATAAAATTTCCAGAGAAGAGCAAGATCAGTTTGCTATACAATCGTATGAGCGTTCTGCAAAAGCGTGGGATGCCGGAAAATTTGATAATGAAGTAGTTCCTGTTGCTGTTCCACAGCGAAAAGGTGACCCGATTATGGTTACTAAAGACGAGGAATACACAAACGTAAAATTAGATAAAATCCCAAGCCTGAATCCTGCTTTTACAAAAGAAGGAACAGTAACTGCAGCCAATGCTTCTACTATCAATGATGGTGCAGGAGCTGTTGTTTTGATGAGTGAAGAAAAAGCAAAAGCTTTAGGATTAAAACCACTTGCTTATATTAAGAGCTATGCTGATGCAGCACAGGAACCAAAATGGTTTACGACTTCTCCGGCTAAGGCATTGCCAAAGGCATTAGATAAAGCAGGGATAGCTATTAATGATGTAGATTTCTTCGAATTCAACGAGGCTTTTTCTGTAGTAGGTTTGGCCAATGCTAAAATTCTGGGATTAGACAACAATAAGGTAAACGTTAATGGTGGTGCAGTTTCTTTGGGTCATCCACTTGGATGTTCAGGTGTTAGAATTATCATCACATTGTTAAATGTATTAGAGCAGAACAATGCTAAAATTGGTGCTGCTGCAATTTGCAATGGCGGTGGTGGTGCT